>DQGR01000089.1 GCA_003524845.1 Patescibacteria group bacterium | reverse complement strand
TTAGTTTTGAAATGAGTTCTATGAATTAAGCGTACGTAAATGCAGCGCTCCGGGTGAAGTACTCATCATGGTAGCAGCCTGAGCCAGATTTTTGGCAGCTACGACTTCGGCTTCGGAATTGATGATGGTTGCCTGCCGTTCCCGTTCAGCCTCAGCGCGTTTGGCCATGGTGCGGATCATCGATTCAGGTAATATAATGTCCTTCAGTTCTACGGCGAGTACTTCCAATCCCCAGGAAGTGGCTGTCTGTTCCATAATGTCACGAATCCGTTGGGCGATTTTATCCCGATTCAGCAGTAATTCATTTAATTCGACCTCGCCAACAATATTACGCATCGTGGTTTGCGCCAGTTGGTCAATTGCAAAATAGAAATTTTCTACTTCTAAAATGGCTTTGGCTGCGTCCTGAACTTTGTAATAGATAACGGCTGAGATTTTGGTTGAAACGTTATCTTTGGTGATTGCTTCCTGCTGCGGGACGTCAACTGCTTTGGTGCGGATATCGACCTTCTGATATGATTCAATAACCGGAAACACCAGATTCCATCCCGGCTGCATGATTCCGGAGTATTTGCCCAGGAAAAATTTAATGCCCCGTTCGTACTGGTTGATTTGTTTGATTGAAGCAACTACGAGTCCTACGATTGCAAATAGTAGAAACAGTAATGCGCTTTCCATATCCTGATAAATTGTACTGCAACTGACTCAATTGTCAAATTAAGTGGGTTATTTATAATTATTTGATCTTGTGCATGGTACAATACCGGTAACGCACATATGATTTCTGCAGTCATTTTTGATCTTGATGGGTTACTGGTTGACTCGACGCCGTTACAGCTTAAGGCGTCGCATAAGTTTCTGGAAAATTACGGCAAGTTGCATTTCACGTCTCATGCCGGACGCGAGGGCATGCGGATGATTGACATTATTGAGGAGTACAAAGATATCTATGATTTACCGGGTAGCGTTGAGGATTTATACCATCAGCGGCAGCAGATTTTTTTTGAAATGGCGCATAATGAGTTACAATTGTTTCCAGGTGCATTGCCATTACTTGCAGAACTTAACTTACGTGGGTTGAAGCTCGCACTCGCAACCAGTGGCGACCGCGATTATTTGCAATTGATTTTTGCCAAGTTTCCCGAACTCAAAAATTACTTTATAGTAGTTATTTCCAGTGAAGATGTGCTGCAGGGTAAGCCCAGTCCGGAAGTGTTTACGAAAACTGCGCAAAAGCTGGGCCTACCTGCAAATGAATGCGTCGTCCTTGAAGATTCAGCCAACGGGATTCTCGCGGCCAAAGCCGCCGGCATGCAGGTGATTTGCGTGCCAAATCAGAATTATCCGGATGCAGACTATTCAGGGGCAGATAAAATTTTCTCGACTTTGAAAGAGGTTGCCAGTATATTACAATAATTTCATGAAACCCTTAATCGACATCTTCAACCGTATCTCGACGTTTGTGGGTAATGCCATGCCGGTTGACCGGAGGGTGCGCTATAGCATAAAAAAATATCAGGAGACGTATCGGCTCCTGGAAAAATTTGATGAAAAACATTTACGCGACCCCAAAAAACTGGCTGACCCTGGCCGATTGCGGCCGTACATTCAAAAACTTCAAAAAGGCGCTCGAAAACCTGGGTGAGCCGATTCCGGATTTTGAAACCCGGTTTTTAGGCAAACTCGAGAGTATTCTGGAAAGCGTTCGGCAGACATTTGGCGGCGAATATTTAAATGCGACAGTACTTGATGCCGCAGCTGCGTACTTTAACCAGGTGATTCGCGGCCACCCGTTCAGAAACGGCAATAAGCGGATGGCAGTTCTGTTTACCCATTATTTTCTACTCACTCACAACGTGGACTATACGCTGTCGTATAACGAACTGTTTTACTTTGCAATTACCGTAGCCAAAGCCGGGGAGCATAATATTTCCGGCGAGCAGACCCGCATGTGGTGTCGTGAAATTCTGGAGCGCTTTACCCAGGATGCGAAGTAGGGCTGGTCCGTGCTATAATTTATTCGTATGAAACGTCTGGTGCGCCCAAAACAGGGACGGAAAATTGCCGGAGTCTGCGCAGCCTTTGCCAATTATTTAAAAATTGACGTGACAGTCGTGCGCCTGGTTTGGATACTATTACTGTTACCCGGAGGCGTACCCGGACTCCTGCCGTATATCATCTCCTGGGTTATGATTCCTTCGGAAAAGTAAAGCAAGCTGAATGGTATACTTCATGGGATTGCCTCTCCGCCTAAGGCGGATCGCAATGACAACTCAAACATGAAATCATTCTGGCAGGATTTACCCAAACCATTTTTTGCACTTGCCCCGATGGAAGATGTCACCGATAGTGTGTTTCGGCAAATGGTAGCCAGTTGTGCAAAGCCTTACGTGTTTTTTACTGAGTTTACGTCGGTTGAAGGCTTGTGTTCGCGGGGCAAAGATAAAATTATTCACCAGTTTCAATTTACCGAAACTGAGCGGCCAATTATTGCCCAGATCTGGGGCATGCAGCCGGAAAATTATTATCAGGTAGCAAAGCTTATTACCCGGCTCGGATTTGCCGGAATTGATATTAATATGGGTTGTCCGGAACGGGTAGTGCTAAAACATGGTGCCTGCGCGGGACTTATCAATAACCGACCATTTGCAAGTGAAATTATTAAAGCCACGCAAGCTGGAGCAGACCAGCTTCCGGTGAGTGTCAAAACCCGAATTGGTCTTAACACAATTATAACTGACGATTGGATTCCGTTTTTACTCTCACATAATTTAGACGCGCTGACAATTCATGGCCGGACAGCCAGAGAACTTTCAGACGTGCCCTGTCACTGGGAAGAAATAAAAAAAGCAGTTGAGTTGCGCAATAAATTAAATCCGAACACTGTAATTATCGGTAATGGCGATGTGGAAGATTATGCAGATGGAATTAAGAAAGTAAATGAATATAAAGTTGATGGGGTGATGATCGGCCGCGGCATTTTTAAAAATTTGTGGGCGTTTTCGCAAAAATCTCAGGAACCTAAGACATTAGAAGAAATGTTGCAACTATTGTTGCGACACGCGCAACTGTTTACTAAAACCTGGGGAGAAAAGAAAAACTTCCTCGTTTTGCGCCGGTTTTTCAAAATATATGCTTCCGGATTTCCTAGGGCGAGTGTGTTGCGTGAACAACTGATAACTACTCATTCATTGGACGAAGTTGAAAAAATTGTTGCAGAGTTTACAACTGGCAGATTATAATCATAAGGATGATGTCTTTTTTCTTTGATCAACTGTTTACCGTAGCCGTCAAGAAGCGGCAGCAGATCATTGTTATTTTTCAGCTGTTGTATATTTTCCTCCTTACACTCACCTTGCTTGCCGGGTACGCCATTTACTTTAAGAAGCCAGCGGCAACCGCGTTTTTACTATCCGCAACCACGTTTGGTCGACTTGGGCTGATTACCTACATCATAACTACCATTCCCGGGATTAGCCGCCGATTTGGAGTTCAGCATCGTCTGATTCAAATCTTGATGATATTTCGCCGTTATTTTGGAATTCTGATGTATGTATTCGTTACTATTCATTATTTGCTTGTGCGTGGTTTTCAGTCGATTTTTGCAGCGTTACCGCTCGTACCTGAACAATTATTTACCCTGATGGGGTTTATCTCATTTACATTCTTAACGTGCATGGTAGTTACCTCAAATGACTGGGCAGTGGCATATTTCGGTAAATGGTGGCAGCGGATTCATAATTTGACGTATATTATTGTCTGGCTGATTTTCCTCCACGTGGCATTGCAAAGAATCAGTATCTGGAGTGTTTTGATCGTCATAAATGCATTCGCACAAGCACTTTCGCACGTGGTGTACTTCATGAAAAAAAGAAACGAAATTCCGCCGGCCGTTTCTTAAAACAATATATTTACAAACTATCAATGCATATGGTATTCTCACTTTTATTATGAATAAACAAATTCTTATCGCAGGAGTAATAATTCTGGTGATTGTCGGTGGTGGCGGCTTGTTTCTGATGTCACAAAGCAGCGCCCAACCGGCTCCCAAAGTCACCACTAATGAGGCGGTTGAAGGAAATGCTGAAAGCACTGGAATAAAAGTTCCAGAAGATGTACTGGTGGAAAGTTCCGGGGCAGCAGGGGCAAATGATGAGACAGTTGTAAATCAAGGCGCGACTAAAGAATTTGCAGTTAACGGAGCTAATTATTCATTTTCAGTTAAAGAAATGAAAGTAAAAAAAGGCGATACGGTGAAAGTCACTTTCACCAACAACGAAAGCATGCATGATTGGGTAATTGATGAATTTAGCGCGCGCACCAAAGTATTGCCGGCAGGTCAAAGTGAAACCATAGAATTTGTCGCAGACCGGGTAGGTACGTTTGAATATTACTGTAACATTGGGCAGCACCGGCAAAATGGCATGGTGGGGAAGCTGATTGTAGAATAAAACTGTGAAGCGGCCGGAATATTGTGAAATTGCTCAATGCCCGTTGTATACGAGTTATTGCAGGTTTGATGAACAATTTGTTCGTATGGGTTGGCTTTCAAAAACGGGGAGAGAAAGGCAACGCGCCCGTTTACGTACATTAGCAACTCAGGACGCTGCGGAACTTATTCGTGATTGCGAAGAGAATTATTCTCGCTACCCAATTTAATTTATTTTTTTAACCATGCTTTTGCTTTGGAGCGCTCTTATATTTTATTGAAAATTATGGTAATAACACTTTTATTACTGCAGCGGCATCAAGCGTATTTATCTTCCCATCACTTTGAATGTCACCCTGACCGTTCAATAACCAGCGCGAAATCACCAGTTGCAAGTCCGAAATGGTGACAGTCCCGTCGTTATTCACATCTGCCGGATCTGGCGTCGGACTTGGCTGCAGTGTTGGTGAGGGTTGGGGAGAAGACAAAGGCGTACCGCTATGTTGAAACACAAGTAGATCTCCGCCATTACCTTGGACAACCAGCAGGCCATTGGAAACATAGGTGTATCGGGCCTGGAATCCCGCGCTGTACGAAGTACTGGCAGTATTGCCGCTGCCTACCCGCCAGCCGGGCGGGTCAGGAACACCCCAATAACTCCAGTATCCCGGTCCTAAATAATAACGCCCGCCGTCGGTAACGTAACTTAAATTACAGGTAGTATAGTGTGTAGCGGTGTTTTTATTGCTGCAGTTCATTAATGCCCGCATTACCGGAGGATAGGTAGATGTGGTGATCGGGTTGGCAAAGGTAATGCCTCTTGTATTTGACCGGTCAATAATTTTGACGCCTTCACTGGCTGCCCAATGTGCATGAAATAGAGAGTTGCCAGCCAGAGTAATCGGGTTTTGTTCGTCGATAATTTCTGCGTAACTGTTTCCCATGGCGACAAAACGCAAATCTCCTGACACCAGATCCGGAACCGTTGCATTGTCTAAAACCATCTCTCCCATGTGTCCGGACCAGCGAAAATCACTCGGAGGATTGGTCTGTCCATTTCTAAAATGAATATAAGCCACCTCTTTTCCATCTGGCAGTAGCTTCACGGCAGGTTGCGACCCCATGACACCAATTGCACTACTACTGCTGACGATCCAGTCTTCAGTAGAACCGTATCCCACTGCCGGAAT
>DQGR01000014.1 GCA_003524845.1 Patescibacteria group bacterium | reverse complement strand
AGCCGATCTTTTACTTTTATAGCAGTTCGTCGTCGCTTTTGGCCGGTCTCAACCGGAACATCAAGGAAAAACACCAGATCAGGAATTGCCCCGTTAATGGCCAACTCGTTGAGCTCTTGAATTTTTTCTCCGCCTAACTGCCGGCCATAACCCTGGTACGCAATGCTGGAATATACATAGCGATCGCACACGACAATTTTCCCGTTTTCAAGTGATGGAAAAATGATCTGTTCTACGTGTTGGGCCCGGGCTGCGGCCATGAGGTATGCTTCGGCAACCGCAGTCAAATCCACATTTTCCGGATCATGGGTAATTGCTCGGATTTGCTCGCCAATCCGCGTGCCGCCGGGTTCGCGGGTCACCGTCACCCCAAACCCTTGTTCATGCAAGTGACTAGCGAGAATTTCAACCTGAATTGATTTACCCGCGCCTTCCCCACCTTCAAAAGTTATAAATAAGCCTTTTTTCACAAGATTGAGATTAGCAAAAATTGCGTAGGGACACAATAAGCCGCTGTTACTTATGAGAGCAAATCCGATAACTCATACACCTGAGAAATAATCAGATCTACTCCGTCGGTTTCCGGACTTACCTGATTCCAACTTACCCAACACGTTTGCATCCCCAATTTTTTAGCAGGCAGTAAATCTACTTCAACTCGATCCCCGATCATCAGGTGTTGGGCTGCGGGTAATTTGGTAAACTCGAGCACCAGTTCAAACGGTTTTGAGTTTGGTTTGGTGACCTGAGTAGTTTCCGGCGTAATAACAGATTGAAAGGTCGTAATCGGCACGCCGAGGACTTCAAGGGTTTCGGTAATTTTTTCTTTAATGCCATTAGGTACCAGCACGTGCTGATAACGAATCAATTTCTGAAATAAACTAATAAGTAATAAGTCTTTGCCTAAAAATTTCCTGCGGTCAAAATAATTTTCAGTTTCACGCGCCGCTTGTACTACGGGAATTTTGGTTAAATTCGCCGTGATTTGAGTACCACTCGGCGTAACAACCTTGTGCAATTTTTTAAATTCTGCCATTGCTCTCTCCCGTGGCCAGCCGGTGTGATCCCTAATGACTTGATACTCGGCTTCCCGAACTGCGGTAAACAATTTGGGCTGTGGCGGGTACAAAGTACTATCAAAATCCCAAACTAAAACTTTAATATTGCTCAAATTATCAATTTGCATAACACATAACACCTTATCTTGTATATAATCTTAAAGACTAATACAAGACTAATGTCCGTATATGTTATACTCTCTGCGAAAGGAGATCAAAAAGCGAGAAGAATAACTATAGCGTGTGGCTCCTTTGATAACGTTTGGAACAAACTATTAAAAGCGGGCTTGTCCTGAGCGAAGTCGAAGGAATACGAGGAAGGGGGTCGCCGACGAGGCGACAATCGGACTCCGCCCAAGGCGGAAGCATCTGCGGAAACCCCTCGGTGTACTTCACATCGATAAAGAAAGATTAAACCTGGTTGGTAACAACCAATACAAAGTCTTATCTTTTGAAGTCCGCTCTACCTTCAAAAACAACCTAAATACCAAGCACTAAATTTCAAACAACTTCAAAATTCCAGAAATAAAATGCTTTTCGGGATTTATTAATTTGATTTTGTTTACATTGGGATTTGTGATTTGGGATTTCTCTCTAAAAGGAGTCAATATGTGTGGAATATTCGGCTATATTGGCAAAAAAACAACTGCTGCTCAAATCGTTTTAGAAGGTCTCAAATCCCTCGAGTACCGGGGTTACGATTCATGGGGTGTCGCAACAATACCTATAATAATGAAACCCTTCGACTCTGCTCAGGGTGAACAATTTAGCAATTCAGCAATTGCAGTTAAAAAACAGGTTGGTAAGATTGGTAACGCCTCGGTCAACGATTTACCTGAAGGAAATCTTGCTTTCGGCCACACCCGCTGGGCTACCCACGGCGGCGTGACTGAACGTAATGCCCATCCGCACCTGGATTGTTCTCACACAATTGCCGTCGTACACAACGGCATAATTGAAAATTATCAGGAAATTAAAAACAAGTTAATCATTAAAGGCCACCTGTTTTTAAGTGAAACCGATTCTGAAGTGGCAACACATTTAATAGAAGAATATGTCAAAACCAGATCATTTTCTGATGCCGTGCGCACTGCGTTTAACGACTGTACTGGCTTAAACGCGCTCATCGTCACCAGCTTAAAAGACCAGAAAATTATTGCAGTCAGAAATGGTTCACCGCTTGCGGTTGGTTTTGGCGATGGGGAAAATTTAGTCGCAAGTGATGCAACTGCCCTACTTCCCTTTACCCGAACTGTCCATTTTCTCGAAGATGACGAAATGGCACTGCTCACTAAAAATACAATTACGATAAATAATGTCAAAACCGGAAACGAAATTGTAGTTAAAAAAGTTCGCCTCAACTGGATTGTTGACCAAACTCAGCTCGGAAGTTTCCCCCATTTTATGCTCAAGGAAATACATGAGCAGCCGCGCGTACTTGAAAGTATTGCCAGTCAATCAGTCGCAACGATTCAGAAAAATGCGGACACCATAAAGGATGCGGCTCACTCGTATCTGTTGGGATGTGGTAGTGCTTCGTATGTTGCAATTGCCGGAGCCTATTTGTTTTCAAAAATTGCCGGGAAACATATCAACTGGGCAATAGGCAGCGAGTTTGGGTACCAGTTGGATTTTTTAAATTCCCGAAGTGTTATAATTCCGGTTTCGCAATCCGGTGAAACCATGGATATTCTCGAATCAGTGAAAAAAGCCAAACTCAAACAGGCCCGGATTGTGGCCCTCGTCAACGTCTTTGGCTCGACTTTGTATCGGGTGGCTGACCATAAAATTTTAATAGCAGCCGGTCCGGAAAAGGCGGTGGCTTCAACCAAAGCCGTTACCGCAATGCTTGCCCACCTGACTTTACTCGCGTACGCTTTGGCGGGAAAAACTAAAGCCGGACAGGATGTAGTCAAGCGGGCAATTGAATCGACCAATCAATTACTTGTGCAAAAAAGCATTGTCCAGTTTAAAAAATTGGCCCGCCAACTGAAAAATACCCGCCATTTGTTTGTGATTGGCCGCGGCCTTTCATACCCTGCGAGTTTGGAAACTGCACTTAAAATCAAGGAAATCGCCTACATCCACGCCGAGGGTATGGCCGCAGGAGAGCTGAAACATGGACCGCTTGCACTTGTTGAAAAAGGCACGCCGTGCATTGCGTTTTTACCGAATGATGAAACGTACGGCGCAAATCTCGCCGGAGCTATGGAAATGAAAGCGAGAGGCGCCAAAATTCTCGGCATCTCGCATACCCCGCACGAAATTTTTGACGAATATATCGAGGTAAAAGACGCAGAGGAAGCTACGATCATTCCGAATATAGTAGTTGCGCAACTCCTGGCATACTATTTAACGCTTGAGCGCGATCTCGATCCAGACAAACCGAGGAATCTAGCCAAAAGCGTGACAGTGAAGTAAATATAGTAGGAATTTCTCGAAGCTTAACTGGTTTTTGTAGTCGAACTCAACTCCATTCCGTCTGCTAAACCGATTAAGTAAAAACCAAATTCCCTGCGGCGCGCCGTGTCAAATTCAGATTCATCGAGGGAATTAGTAAGTTTATAGAATTCTTGTCCGAGGTCCCGTAAATCTGCCGGTTTACTATCAATAAAGAGTTCGGGTCGCATTCCTAATAATAATAAAGGCCCCTACATTTCTATTGTCCAGGCATCTATAAATAAAAAGTTTTGGTCATAGGCAAACTCAGAATCACTGGTTAATTTTGACCGAATAAAGGAATCTAATTTGGTAAAAGCAGTTTCTGGGTTATATTCTGCCGAACTTTGTTCTTTTGGTATTCGCATATACAGGGGTGAATTATACTATAAAGAGGCTCTAAATTCAATATTGTGTATACATGTAGATATAAAAAGTAATTACTTTACAGTCGCAACAAGGCTTTTTGCAGTGTTCGCCTGAGTGGATCAAGAGTGAAGCCTAATGCTTCAAGCGTAAAGATACCTAATAATTGACTGTCGCCCTCTTCCCCAAACAAGACCGGCGCACCGCGTTCAATGCCCTCAAATTCATACAAGACTGTCCCAACTTTTCGTTTAATCGAGGTGCCGTCTGCGAGTGAAAATTCTTCTTCACCCTGTGGTTTAATTCCCAACCGCTGCAATATTTTTGCAGGCACGACTGTGTAAGTAGCGCCGCTATCCACTAAAAACTTTCCTTTAAATTGTTTGGCCGGATTTTGCGGATTTTTTATTTTAAGCAGTACGTCAGTCATTCCCATAGTGAAATTATTGTAACATACCTACGCACTGTACTGGACATCCGGCGGGCGGTATGAACCGCAAGATTTTCTAATTGCTTTATAGCCAAAATTGTGATGGTGAAGTAAAATAATGCAATGCAACGGTTGGAACTGGCAGCACAATTCATCCGCGGAAAAATGCTACAAGATGAAAAGCTGGAAACACCAGGCAACTGTCGGTATACAGTCGAAGCATTGTTTCAACAAATACGTGTACAATTTCCTGACTTATCAAAGCACTATCTCGTATATCGTCATCCGCAGACCGGCGAACCACTGCACTATTCCTTATTAATAACTGACTGTCATAATCAAAAATATATTATTAATTCTGTTAAAGCAGCTCTGTTCCCTCAATATCTCGGACCGGAAGAAACTGCCCCGTTTTCATTTCAACTCATGAAACCGATTGACGAAATTATCTAGCGTAGCGTTAAGGGCTTTACAAATGGCTCAAAAAGGATTATTGTAGCCGATAGTATGCGAGCTACTTTAGAAGTATACAAAGAGCAATTTCCGATCATTCCCGTTGAACCACTCCGTCATCTTTCTCATCCAGATATCAAAGACATTCGGATATTTGCAGATGAAAGTAGTACAGCTTGGGCAGCAGGTACACATATAATAACTCAAGTCCTGAGTAAACCGGACAGTCACATTATTTATGCCACCGGAAAAACGATGGAACAAGTCTACACATTTGTAGCACAACAAGTTGCGCTTGGCAGTGTGAGTTTTTCACGAACCTCAGCCGGCCACCTCGATGAGTACGTGAATGCTAACCCATTGCACCCGGAAAGTTTTGCCGGTTACATTTTAGGGAGAGTAATTCGCCCATTCCACATTAAACCGGAAAATGCATTTTTAATAAACGGCAATGCGCTTGACCCGATAGTTGAAGCCTTTCGATATAATATCGTGATGAAACAAAAACAAACAGATTTAGTTATTTTAGGAGTCGGACCGTATCCCGGAGCCCACATCGGATTCAATGAAAGCGGTACCAGTTTTTCTGACCAAACACACGTCGCACTACTTGACCCAATTACCGTCCAGCGTGACCGTGATCGGGGTGGCGAAGGATTCTCTGAGGCAATTACTCAAGGACCGGCAAATATTTTCGCGGCCCGTGATATCATGCTCATTGCGTATGGAGCTGGAAAAGGACTGGCGCTGCGGCAAGCGCTGACTGGCGAAATTTCTGAATCCTGTGTCGCCTCAGGTTTACGCCTACCCGGTGTCGGAAGTAAAGTCACCCTTTTCATTGACAAAGCAGCAGCAGAGGTAATTACTGCATAATATAATTTCTTACTCCACACTTTCATAATACACACCTTTCGTATTCCCGAGTTTTCTAATCAAGCCACTATTTTGCAATTGTTTTAAATCGTAACGCAAAGTCCGCTCGTTGACGCGCATAAAACGACGGCGAATCTGATCAAAATTTACGAGCCGCTGTTCTTGTATGATGTTAAGAATTTCAGCCCGGCGTGGCAATAAATAATCAGTAACTTCAGCTTTTTGTTTCTGTAAAACCAACTCTTTGGCTTTTTCTGCGGTTTCAGCAATTGCCTCCAACATAAAAATAAGATAATCGCTGAGTTCTTTTTCCGGTTCCTCAAGTGCATGATAATAAGCAGAACGGTGGTTATCCAGATACTCTTCAATTGCGAGTAATCCCTTCATCCCATATCCGCCGTGCACTAATATTTTTTGCAAAACCAGTCTGCCCACCCGACCGTTCCCGTCCAGAAACGGATGGATTTTCTCAAACATAAAATGCGTCAGTGCCGCTTTCACCGGAATAAACCGTTCTTTGTCACTGACTACGTATTTTAATAAGCGGACCGTTAACGGATTAATTTGTTTGGGTGGTGGCGGCAGGTAAATCGCGATCCCGGCGCTGTTAAAAATCGCGCTCACTTCGCTGCGGAATTTGCCTAAATTGCCGGCATCGGTAAATCCCGTCATGGTAAAACTATGCAAGGTAAGGATGATGGCAACTGTCAAATCTTTATGTCGCTCCGCATACATCCAATTCTGGGCTTTTAAAATATTGTAGACCTCGGCTTTTTTTTGGTTCGCCGAGCCGGGTAAATCATCAAGAGTCAGTTCGCTGCCTTCGATACGGGCAGAAAACAAAGCGCTTTTGAGCGTTGACTGCCGGCGAATGTTTACCTCCACTTCCGGCGGAATTGTGATTGCTTCGATGACTGCCCGACTTGCCTCAATTTGGGTCAAAAGTTCAGAAATGCGATTATTTAACGTATACCTCGGCGGGATTAACATATGGTGTTTTTTTGTCATCCTGAACCATGTCCTGAACTTGTTTCATGGATCGTTTCAGGAACTATTTTACATTACCAGATATGTCCTGATATTTCCAGATGTTGCCTGATATTGCAGGAAACGCTCTTACTCATATAGCTATACTGATAACAAAAGAAAGGACTGTCAAAATGAAGGAATAAAATTGGTTCGCTCAAACGGCTGCTTGAGTACAAAAAAGAGTAGACTCTACGGACGAATCTACCCCACGTTTTATAGTCTTAATGCTACTACACCCAGGAAAGATCAATGCACTTACTCTTCCCCGATTTTACTCGCGAGTGGAGTTTTCTGGCCGATATACTTGGCGGTTTTTTTCTGTGAATACGGCACTTCGGCAGCTGAAGTCAGTTCTTCAAAAGTCAGCGCGCAGATCCGCATACCCGGATAGAGCGCTACCGGCATGCGGCCCAGGTTTCCCAGTTCCATGACTACTACTCCATCCCAACCCGGCTCAAATATTGAAGCGGTCGAATGCACGACAATACCTAATCTGCCTAGTGACGAACGGCCTTCAAGCCGAGCTAGTAGATCTGCTGGCAAAGTAAACGATTCAATGGTGGTTGCGAGTACAAAATCTCCGGGCTGCAAAATAAACGGCTGATTTGTCGGAATCACGATTTCATCCATCATGTCTGAGGCGAGTTTTTTGTCCCGCGGGTCAATGTAGGGAAACTTGCTATGTTTGAATATTCGAAATGAATTGCCGAGCCGCAAATCTACCGAGCAGCTGCCCAGTTGAGATTTAAGATCCAGTGCCGGCTTAAATACTACCCGTTTGCTTTTTAGTGCTTTTTTAATATCCCGATCCGAAAGAACCATAAGTTTACCCTGCAGTATAGCACGGAACCGAACTGAACTTCCAATTTTATATATTTTGTATATACTTAAGATCGTTATGTCACCGATTTTTAAAATTATTAAGTTCACCGGCCACTTGTGGAAATGGTACGTGTTCATGAGTTTTTTTGTCGTCATCGTCTCCTTTTTGTCGCTCCTGAACCCGCTCCTGACCAAACAGATCGTTGATCTAATTGTCAGACAAATTCAGGGTGAGTCAATCCAACTCAGTGCGTTTTTTCTTCTCCTGGCACTCATTATGGTTTCCGATATTGCAATTACGGTCATGACCGTCATCGGCCAGTGGACCGGAGACAAACTGGCAGTCAGGTTGCAAACGTTTCTCTCCAGTAAATTTTACGAGCACCTGTTGGGCCTGGATATCGGCTATTTTGATAACGAAATCACCGGTAAAATCAGCAATAAAATGTACCGCGGCATTACTTCGATCACCGATTTTGTCCAGTCAATGCTCAATAACTTTCTGCCGTTTTTCCTGACTGCGTTCATTACCATAATTTTACTTGCCCGCTATTCGCTCGTGATTGCGCTTCTTCTTACCGTGCTCTTTCCGCTCTATATCCTGATTTCCCACAAATCAAGCCAGAACTGGATGAAGTTTGAAGGTGAAAAAAACCAGATTAACGATTTGTCGCAAGGCCGGGTGTTTGAAAGCATTTCCGGTATCCGCGTAGTCAAAGCCTTTGCTACTCAATTCACCGAACTCAAAAACTTTTTATCAGCTCGCCACCAAATGGAAAGCTTAACCGTTAAGCAAACTAGACAGTGGCATCTTTATGACTTTTACCGCCGGTTTTCTTTAAATTTAATTCTTTTTGCCATTTTTGCGTATATCGTCTACTGGACCTATCATGGCCGCTACACCATTGGCGAAATGACCCTACTTATGCAACTCGTGAATCAGGCGCGCTTTCCCTTGTTTGCCATGTCGTTTATCTTAGGCCAGATCCAACAGGCTAGCGCCGGAAGTAAGGATTTTTTCAGTATTTTAAATACCGAGTCGAAAATAAAGGACTTGCCGCAAGCGAAACGACTGAAAATTGCGAACAACTCTAAAATACCGATGATTGTGTTTACTAATGTTTCATTCCAGTATGAAAAAGGCAAACCAGTCCTGCACGATATTACTTTTGAACTGGGCGTCAAACATAAACTGGCACTTGTCGGTGAAAGCGGCCAGGGTAAATCAACCATGATTAATCTGCTGCTGCGCTATTACGAGCCGCAACGTGGTGAAATTTTAGTCAGCGGCCAGAATATTTTACAAGTAACTCAGGAATCTTTACACCAGAATATCGCCGTGGTGTTTCAGGAAGCACTCCTCTTTTCCGGAACTATTCGTGAAAATATCCGCTACGGCCGGCCGGGTGCAACTAA
The DNA here is from genome assembly GCA_003524845.1 of Patescibacteria group bacterium. GTDB lineage: Bacteria > Patescibacteriota > Microgenomatia > UBA10105 > UBA10105 > UBA10118. The sequence continues at coordinate 10,730 of DQGR01000014.1, read as the reverse complement.
CCAGGAAATTATAGAAGTGGCCAAAGCAGCGAACGCGCATGAATTTGTCAAAGACTTACCGAACGAATATGATTCGGTCATTGGCGAACGCGGGGTAAAGCTTTCCGGCGGCCAAAAACAAAGAATCGCAATTGCAAGAGCAATGCTTACTAATGCGCCAATCATAGTACTTGATGAAGCCACATCATCACTTGACAGTAAATCAGAATTACTCGTGCAGCAAGGGCTGGATCGGCTGCTGGAAAACCGAACGTCAATCATCATCGCCCACCGCCTGTCAACGATCGCCAATGCAGATCTTATTCTGGTTTTGAATAAGGGAACCGTGGCGCAGTTTGGCACGCCGCAACAACTCCGCGCTGACAAAAAAGGCATGTATGCCCAGCTCGTTTCCCTGCAACAGGAACTACTCAAGGCTCCATCTGAAGAACGCACCAAACGCCTGGCGAAGTTTGATCTGGTAGGATGAGCAGTGTACAATATGCTTATATGAAAATTAAGGTACCGGCACAGCTTGAAGCGCTACGCAACAAATACCAACTGCAACTTATTCTGCTTCATGGCTCGCACGTTTCAGGTAAACTGCATCCGAAAAGTGATGTTGATATTGCGGTAGTGCGAGAAAGAAATAATTCTCGGCTGGATACCCTTTCATTGATTACAGACTTGGGAACTGTTCTGGCAACAGACCGCATTGATGTCGCGGATATTACGCACGCCGATCCGCTCTTTTTATATGCAGTTGTTGCTAAAAGCCAACTCGTGGCAGGAAGCTTATCTGACTTTCAGGCATTGCAACTCAAGGCCTTCCAAAGATATCAGGATTACCAACCGTTTCTCAAACAGGAAGCGCAGTTTATCAAAGAACAATTGAAAACTTATGTCTCCGCTTGATATTCAACTGGTTAACCGCAAAATAAAACTCATTGAGGAAGATCTGTCACGACTCTCCGAATTCAAAAATATCACTTTTTCTAAATACGCTGCCGACGAAATGACACAACTTTCCGTAGAGCGATTGCTCGAGCGAATTATCGGGCGCCTCATTGATATTAATTATCATGTGCTCAAAGAAAAACATAACGTACTTCCCAAGGATTACTTTGAATCATTTGTAAAAATGGCTGAGGTTGATGAAGTTGAGGAACAGTTGACCAAAGCCCTCGCTCAATCCGTAGGCTTAAGAAATATTCTGGCGCACGAATACGACGCAGTTGATCCGGCAAAAATCCATGCCGCGATTCCTCTTGCCTTGATCCAAATCCCACAATATCTAATCCAGATTTCTGAAAAATTATAATGCCAAAATTGAGATTAAGTTTTTTTTCACCCGGTTTTTTCCACCCGGCGGGTGGTCTGAATCGACACCTATTCTTTACGATTAATAATTACTCTTCGCTTCTCCTTTAAACCACTGATAATACACCACCGGAATAAAGAGCAGCATAATGGAGCTCGCAATTAAAAGTCCGGAAATGATGGCGCCCCCCAAACCACGCCACAACGGATCTGCTAAGGTAATTGGCAGTAAACCTAATACGGTCGCCAATTTGGTAAGAATAATCGGCTCAAGCCGGCTGGCTCCGGCATCGGCAATTGCGTCAGTAAACGGCATGCCCTGTTTTTGATTTAAATTAATCTTATCAACGATAAACATGGAGTTGGTCACGACGATTCCGAAGAGCGATAACACGCCGATGAGCGCCGGAAATGACAGCGGCGTTCCGGTCAAACCGAAAATCCAAAACACACTGGAAACTGCCAGTGGAATGACGAGGAGCACAATCAAAGCCTGGCGGTAGGATTTAAACTGGATGACCATGGTGACGAGTATCAGTAAAGCCGATACGCCCATGGCCTGGATAATTGATTGGATTGATTTGGCGTTTTCCTCGTTCACTCCGCCAGTTTTCCACAAATACCCCGGTTGCAGGTTCAGTTCTTCAGTAAACTTAAGTAATTGCTGGTTTTTATCAGCAACTGAAAATCCAGGCAACACTGCCCCACTCACTGAAATCGTCCGTTTCCCGGCTTCGCGGTTAATGACCGTCGGATTGGCTTTTGTTTTAAAATTGCCCAGGCTGGAGATGGGAATTGCTCCCTGCTGAGTTGAAACAAACAGGCTCTGTAATATATGTACGTCAGGCGGCGCACTGCCATAGCGAAATACTACATCCTGCTCCTCTTCACCATTACCGCCAAATCGTACTGAATCAAGGGTAAAGCCGCTCGCGTAGGTGCGCAGCGCCATGCCAACTGTCTGGAGATCCACGCCGCTTGCGGCCAACTTATCAAGTGAAGGCGCAAAAACGAGAGCGCTAGTTCCGGGTTTAATCGACTTTTGCACATTAGTCACTCCAGATTCGACTTCGAGTTTTTTGACCAGACGTTCCGCATATTCATCAAGTCTACCCAAATCATCACCCAACAGTTGAATCTGAACATCAGCTCCTGCCGGTGGACCGCCTGACTGTTCAATTATCGAAAACTTACCTTTCGCATAGTTTTTATAGTCATGCCGGACTACTTCGGCGAGTTCAATTGAACTCTGTGTGCGTTTGCCTTTGTCAGGCAAATGGAATGTAAATAATAGAGTGCCTGAATTTTCCGCCACTCCGCCAAAATCAGAAATGCCTGATCCGACCTGGGCCACCACAAACTCAATCCCACTGGTATTGCGAAATGCTTCCAGCAGCTGCTTTGCTTCACTCTCGGCAACCGGCAGCGTAGTTCCGGCAGGCAATTCAACTTGTGCATAAAACGTGTCAACCTCAACTTTGGGGAAAAATTCGTTTTTAACCAATCCCAACGGCACTAAGACAAAACCAAGTAGTGCATATAAGACAATTCCGAAGACGACAATCCGGCGCGCGCGCACTGACGCAAGAATCCGCAGAATCAGCCGGTAGTATTTTTCACTTAAGACTTCGATATCCAGCATGCCATGATTACTGTAAGTTTTTAATTGTGCACCAAAGGTTTTGAGTAACCGGTATTTTTTAACCAGAGAATTTGTCACCCGACCCAGGTGTTTACGCACCCGCATGAAAATAATTGTGGTCACCGTAAATAAAACTAGTACCAGGGGCATCAGGGGATTACTGGTGAGGGCAAAAAACAACATGAGGGCAACCGCAGTAAAACCAAACAGCCTCACAAAAATGAGTACCCGGCGTGCAATCACGGGCTTAAGTAGCACAATCATAAACGGCAGCGTAATTAGCACCGCAATTGCCGTTGAGGAAATCATAGTGACAGTGACGACAACCGGAATTGGTTTAATAAATTCACCAATAATTCCTGCAGACAAAAGTAACGGCACAAACGACCAGATAGTGGTAATGGTCGTCGACCAGATGGGCACAATGGTATCGCGCCATACCAGGAGTCCGGTTTCAAATGGGGTGAATTTGTTTGTTTTAAAATAGGTCGTCATCGCCGACACGACCACAATCGTGTCATCAACCAATAACCCAAGGGCGAGTAGAAATGCAAACAGCGATAAAAAGTTGATCGACATCCCGAGGATATTCATGAAGACAAACGCCGACAAAAACGTCAGCGGCACGGTGAAGGAAGAAATGATAGCCTGCCTGAGGCCTAAAAATATGAATAAGCAGCCAAACACCAGTAGTATCGTGGTCCGGAACTCACCGACCAGATCGCTAAATTGACGGGTAATTTCTTCTGCTGAGTTCGCCACGGATACTACTGCAAATCGGTTTCCTGAGGCAGTAATTTCTTCTGTAACCGCAGCTTCGACTTCTTTTTGCGCCGCGTCAATCTTGGCAGTCTGGGTTTTGTAGACGGAAAAGGTGATTACCCGCGCGCCAGCAGTTTCCTGGTTTGCCAGATACGAAGGCGAGATATTTGGCTGACTGCGTTCGGAAACCGTCGCCATGTCGCCAAGCCGGATCACTTGTTGACCCACGGTAAGACGGATATTTCGCAAGTCGGAAACTTTTTCTACAATTGGGTCAATCGTCACTGAAAAGGAATTTTCCGCAGTGCTCACTGAACCGGCCGGAAACGCCGCTACCGCAGTCTTAATAAGTTGCGATAGCTGCAAGGGATTGATGCCATATTGACTCACTTTTTCCGGTGAAATTTCCACCACTACCTCCTGAGTTTCAATCCCAGTAACAGTCACCCGGTCAACCTTGGAAATTTCTTCAAGATTACTTTCAAGTTCCCGGCCAAACCGCATGAGCGAGGGAATATCGTTGGTCGTGCTTTTGAGGGCAAACACCCAAATCGGTTGGTCTTCAAAATCAAGCGCATTCACGCGCGGCGTCTGAGCATCTTCCGGCAATGTGCTCAAACTGTCAACTATATTTTGCGTATCGCTTTTGGCTTTTTCCTGCGTGACGCTTGAGAAAAACTGCATGGTAATGGCCGATACGTTATCGCGTGACGATGAGGTGATTGTATCCAGACCGCTCAAACCCTTCAGTTCATTTTCAAGTGGAATCGTCACCAGCGACTCAATGTCCTCAGGCGACGCGCCAGGAAGAATGGTAAGTACCATAATAATCGGAATTTTGATTTCCGGATTTAAACGCCGCGGCAAATCAAGGTAACTGGCAACACCTAATACCACTATCATGAGCACCAATAACAATACAATCCGGATGTTACCGATATAGCGCGCCACCCAGGAGTTATTAAGCTTCGGGTCAAATTTCAGACGCTCAAGATATGATTGATTGTTTGGATTTTTCATAGTTTACGATCCCTCCCCTTAAGTTAAGGGGNNACCCTCGCCTGCAGTTGCCTTCCGCCAAAGGCGGATGGCGGGCAGGCTAACCCTCTCTTATTCCTGAAACCCGCTTCGCATCGAGGCGAGCAAGTTCAGGACAAGCCTTAAGAGAGGGAACCTTTATCTCTATTTCGCTGCAACAACATCTCCTGCAATCACATTCCGGTCCACAATCACCTGATCTCCCTCTCCCAACCCATCAGTTACTTCAACATATGATCCCTGGACTACACCGAGTCGCACTGTTTTGGTCGCAGCAACGAGCTGTTCCCCGGTTTTTTCCGCAACCAGCACGTACGCTTCATTTTGGGTTTGATAGATGCTGTCAAGTGGCACAAAAGGAATTACGGCCGTGGTGTGTGCCTCGCCTACCGGTACGGAAACCGTGACAAATGCGCCGTCACTCACCTGGTCGGTATACATATCAGGAAGCTCAAATAAAATACTGTGTAGGTTGCCTTCGGTGGGTTCAGTGGAAACATACAGTGGCGCGCTTTCGACATTTTCACCATTGGGGAGTGCAAGAATACTTTTTTCAATCCGGGACACATGCGCAGCAACTTCTGCTAAAACCGGCACGATAATCTGTGCATGGCTTTTGGCGCATTTAATATTGGCAAGTACCGTACCGGGATTGACGCTTTGTCCATATGCCACCTGCACCCGCTCCACTACACCATTACATGGAGAAGCCGGATACATCATTGATTCGGAAATAGAAGCAATGGTCAAATTTAATTTCGAAATTTCTTTCGTCAGGTCAAGTGATTTTTCTTCAAGCTCCAGTTGCTTCAAAGTCAGTTCCCGGCTTAAATTGGAAAGCTGAGCCGGTTCCTGATCGCCGCTCACCTGATATTCGCTCGATCTGAGGGCTGTACGCAAACTGTTTAGGCCAGAAAGTACACCGGCTTTAGCTTGCTGCGTCTGTAAAATAGCTGCATCATTTGTTCCTCCGGTATTGTTTTGCATCAACTGGTTCAGTTGTGTATCAAGAGAACTAAGCATTTGTTCGTTTAAGGAAATTAAATTCCGGGTATCATCCAATGATTTATGAGTAATCTCCCGGAGTTCGTCAGTCTGGGCATCGCTCTTTTCCGCAATTTCCCAGCGTTTACCAAGCAACTCTTTCTGGGTCTCAAAGGTGTCAATAGTGAGCTGATAATTTTTTTCCGCAATTTGCCGGTTGATTGAAGGTAAAGTTCCACCTGTAGCATTTGAAGACAACCAGAATAATTGCTGGCCGCGCTTGACTGCAGCGCCGGGTTGGACGTAAATTTTCTGGACAAATCCGCCGGCTCCGGCAGTAAGCGTCAGCACACCTGATTTCTCCACTTTGCCGCCGAGTTTGATTTTGGGCACTGAACCAATACTGTACAGTTCCACTGTCTTTACTACAGGCTCTGCTTCAGGAACAACTGGAACAGGCTGGCGCAGGAAATTGCCAATAATAATCAGCATAAACAGTAAAAAGAGCGCTGAAAACAGGCTCAGGAGCGGCTTGTCGTCTACTATTCGAATAAGTCTACGAAGAGGCAGTTTAATAAATTTGGTGATTCTGGTAAGTAGTTGGGACATACCATGCGGGCATTTGAGGCAGGAAATTGAATTATAGCACTTGTTATAGGGTATGTATAGAGGGTTTCTTTAGTAAAAATAAAAGTAATAAAAGTAATTGGTTGTTGACAAGAAAAATGCGAACATTTATTATGCATAAATTATGGGTGAGTTATCTACCACTTTCACTTCATCTATTTCCGAAGCTAAACTGCAGGAACTCACACGCCTACCAGATCAAGCAGCTTATCGAAATAATGCAATTTTACTTAACATGAACAATCTCCTTCTTCAATCCGCCTTTTCGCAAACATTATCAGATAGATGGTCTGTGTCTACTGTCGCGAAATTAGTAGATGAAAAACTTCGTAAGGGACATTTTGTGCAGGTTTGCAGTTCTGACAGTACAATAATCCAACCAGGAACTTATATAAATGATGATGGTATTGAGGTGTCCGCAATTATTACTCCGTTATTTCTTATTAGGGACGTCTTTCGAACTCCAACTGAGATGTTACAACAATATGCCGAAACTGCCTACTTATTAACCAAATATGCGCATTATAATTCTGGAATTGATTTTAAGGAGAGAGAAGACGCAAGCGAGAGGTCGCTTGGAAGAAAGTTAGTTTATCCTCCAGCTGTACAGGATCAACTTGACGAGTATAGAATTGCAGTTATACACGGATTAAGCGAGTTGAGATATCAGTTAGAACCAACAATACCGCTTCCCGAACCACAGCGTTTTTGGTAAGCTGGCCAAGATTATTTTTTAGCCTGTTTCGGAGCTAGAAACGGAATCATTTGCAGGATGGCCCCAAAACCCCAGACGACTGCGATAATGAACAATTGTGAAAATTTGTGGGTGATCAAGGAGTCGAACCTTGCGCCTCTTTCTTATCAGGAAAGCGTTCTACCGATGAACTAATCACCCTCTAAACTATATTTTAACTGCATTCTCAGATTATTCTTTGCAGCATGGTTTTTTAGTTGTTTTTCCCTTTTAGTTGCGTATCGTTTATCTCGATACGCCTCATAGTAAATTAACAACCAAGGTCGATACGCTCTTGTTGATCTGGTTTTTCCCAAATTATGTTGATCAAATCGAACTTTTAAATCTTGACAGCTTCCAATATACAAATCTCCGCTCACTGTACTCTTAAGTACATATGTGTAAAACATAAACTAGGAAAGTCCTGCGGAGCAGGATCACGCTCTGCGTGACGTTCTACCGATGAACTAAGCGCGCTGAGAAACTATGCTTCAATTAACTTTTTTCCACCCCAACCTCCGGCAATCATGGCAATTCCCGTAACTACCAAATTCGGCAGCTCCGCAACCCAACCTAAAACTGCAACAACTATACCTGATTTGACCACAGTTTCGAGTGTCCTGACGCCCCATGTTTTACGCTCATTTTCCATAAGCAGGTGTATATTTTAGCACAAAATTGAGGCGCGGAAGGTCCTGCAGAGCAGGATCTCGCTTTGCGAGAGAATCTTGAGCTTCAGCGAAATCCCGCCAACGACTCCCGTTGGCGAGAGAACCCTGCATCGAGGTTATGTCCGCACTTTACTTTACAAGCTCTTGAGGCTCGGGGGGGAATCGAACCCCCGCATCGAGGTTTTGCAGACCCCTGCGTTTCCACTTCGCCACCGAGCCATTCGTACTACTAATTAACCGTGCCTACCCCGTATAAGCGCTCTTCCGAGGCAAGGATGTAAACCTTGCGAGGAAGTAAGCTTTATTCGGGGTTACCACTTCGCCACCGCGCCACGTGCTGCGATTTTACCATGAACACGAATATCCACCAAGTCTTTCCTTGATATTCTCCTTCTCCTTTACTATACTACAGGCTTATGTTTGAAAAACATCGTCCGCAGTTATTTCAAATTGCAAATGAACCACTGACACCGGCGGGACATTTAGCCGCTCACGAGTATATATATCCACCTGAGGTAATGCGACTCGTACAAAAGCCAGGAGCAGAAATAGCTAGGGCAAAACAAATAAATCCAGACTTGCAATCAGAGGCAGCCACGATCTACGACCTCATTGAGACAAGTTCAGAGGAAATGTTTAGGCTCGATTGTGCTGCCCGTAGTGGAAATCAGGATACCGCAGGATGGCGTATGGCTAGAGATCAAGAGAGGATAAAAAAAATTTTTATAATCAATCTGTCCAAACACGGAACTTATATAGATCCCTGGAAAAACGATGCGTACGCTAACTTTCCCTGGGCTGCCTGGATGGACCGTGTGGGAGCTGATCAAGCCGCATTACTTGCCTGTCAATTGGCATTACAAAGAACTAGACAAGTAGATCAGGCATTTTCCACCACTCGTTTTATAAATACCAGAACACTTCTCCTTGCGGCAAAACACACTCCTGAGGAAATGCACGATATGATTCGGAGGAGCCGCATTCACCTGATTTACTCAGGAAAAAAGAATGAATATGAACCGATTAAGCGTGCCTTACATAATCAACGAGCGTTAATTCCGCATGAAACAGTCACCATCCGTCATAACAAAAGGAACTTTAATACCTATAACCAACTGGAAGACCTGGCTCAGTATTTTACGCAACCTAAAGTACGACGACAACTTACTGATGCCATGATTATTTTTGTACTCTACGCACCACAGGCGGTTCGCGCAATGCGTATGTACGCACATCTGAAAAATTCTTTTCCACAAGTTCCCGTGGCCGTGGCTCCTCTACCTACGTCAAATAATGCTATTCCAGAATACCCAATGAATGAAGTCAGGGGTATTGTTTATTACTTTCTTGCTAACCAAACCGTCTCATACCCTCCGCCCTACCACATACTTCCACTTCCGCAATGGCAAATTGTTTGAATTGATTATCCTATTCAGATTGCTCCCCAATGGTATACTGGTATTCTATGCAGAACCTGCGCTGGAAGTACTGGAGCCTGGTTGCCTTTGTGCTCTTCTGTAATTTGTTTTTCTTTCAAGCGATTGGCTCTTTCGGCCTTAGCCTGTTTCTTCTAGGACTCCTGCCTTTTGTATTGGTAATTTTCTGGAATAAATCTAATTATACGAAACTTCTCCCCTCGCTTGCAATTTTTACCGGTTTTGAGCTCTTCCTGTTTCTGTCCATTACCAGCCGTGCGCAAGGTTTTGTCCAGTTCATTTTGTTTTTCAGTTCTTTCACGATTGGCACCCTGCTCGTGTATTTATTGGCAAGTAAACAGACTTTTGTCCGTTCATTTTTAGAACTCTTTGAGTCTCCAATCAAACTTGGACTGGGTTATTTATACAGCGCATGGCAAGTCAAATTTAAATTTCCCGAAATTGGCCAGCAGAAATATCCCTGGCTCAAATCAGTAAAACCGATCGCCACCGGACTTTTGATCAGTATCCCAATTCTCTTTATACTGATTAATCTGTTTTCGAGCGCAGATCCGATTTATGGCTCCTATGTAAAAAGGGTTTTTGCTATAGATCTTGAATGGTTTTTTTCGGAACGAATAGTACTTCGGGCAATTATTTCTCTTGCGCTTGGAGCTTTTTTCCTGCCATTTCTAGGGATTAAAATTGCGCAGTCAATCCCGTTTCTCAGTCGGATGGTGTATGGAAAAACCCGTGAGCTGACGCAGGAAATGACGATTGTGATGAGTCTGGTGGCGATAACACTTGCGAGTTTTTTAACCGTCCAATGGCAGTATATTTTTGTAAGTGTGCCCAAAGAAACAGATTTGCATCAGTTTGGCGTGCAAACCTATTCTGAGTATGTCCAGCGCGGATTTTTTGAACTGATTCTAATTTCTCTCGTCCTGTATGCACTGATCTGGATTGGCCTGGTGACGATTCGGATTGCGGGCGAACGGAAAGGCGCGCTCCTGCGCTGGGTACAGATTCTGGTGTTGGGTGAATTTGGCATTTTTGTCGCTTCAATTTTTCGCCGGATTTATTTGTATCAACTGCATCACGGCTGGAGTCTGGTCAGACTATATGGCGGCTTCTTTTTGTTGGGGATAACGTTTTTTGCAATCACCTTACTGCTGCGTCATTTTTACCAGAAACGCTGGGTGATGGTTGAAGGCATCGGCGTTCTCATACTACTGACCCTGTTTTCGCTATTTAATGCTGAACAATTTATTGCGACAACTCATCCACCCACGGTGAATAACCGGATTGATTATGTGTATTTATCCCGCATGTCAGCTGACGGAACAGTTGGTTGGCAAAAAGCCTTTGCGTCTGCAAATACAGTACTTGCCAAAAACTATCAAAGCGCCATCAACCACGATGACCGGCGTGCAATTTTCTATGCCGGAGTAATTGTCAATGAACTTTTAGCACGGCATGACCGATTAGCCAAACAGTATGCGAGCGAATCAGAGTGGCTTGCGTACAAAAAAGCAGTACTGACTGAGTTTAGCAATGAA
>DQGR01000012.1 GCA_003524845.1 Patescibacteria group bacterium | reverse complement strand
ATCCGGGATGCCAATTTTACAACCATTATTACCGCATTTATTTTATATAATCCGCTGAACTGGAGTTTTATTCCAGCTTCAGGGATTGTCCGTGGATTTGCGTTGACTCTGGCAATTGGCGTATTAGTCAGTTTGTTTACCGGAATTTTTGTGACCCGTAATTTAATCCGGATATTTTACCGGCCGCAATCGCATCAAGACGGAACTGCGGCCATCCCAGCGAAACGCAGCCTGCTGGCAAAGTTGCCATTTTTAAGAATGAAACAGACATGATAAATTTCATGAAATATCGGTTGCTGTATGTGTTGATTTCAGGTTTAGTCCTGGTGCCGGGGATATTTTGTTTGCTACGGTTTGGTTTAAAGCCGGCTTTGGATTTTACCGGTGGCAGTCTGGTGGAATTTAAAATAAATACACCTGGTTCAGTCACTGGAGATCAGGTACGGGAAACTGTGAGTGCGGCGCAAATTGAAGTCGGGTCAGTCACTACCTCTGGCAATTCTGTATTTGTCCTGAAAACTAAATCTCTGGAAAAAGCCGAAGCCGAACGTTTAACTTCCAGTTTAAAAACCAGTTACGGGGAAATTACCGTGCTGCGTCAGGAAACAGTTGGGCCAGTACTCGGAAAAGAATTATTACAAAAAACATTCATTGCTGCTCTCATTGCAGTCAGCGTCATTCTTCTCTATATCGCTTGGGCATTTAAGAATTTTCGCTATGGCGTGTCAGCAATTATTGCGCTTTTCCATGATGTTTTAGTGGTAGTCGGAATTTTTGCGATTCTGGGAAAAGTAAAAGGAATTGAAGTAGATTCGCTCTTTGTTACGGCACTGCTTACTACCATGAGTTTTTCAGTGCACGATACTATTGTCGTTTTTGACCGGATTCGGGAATTGTCCCATAAAAGCAGTCTGCCATTTGCCCAGCTTATTAACCAGGCCTTATCTGAAACCATGGGCCGTTCGCTCAATAATTCGCTCACTATAATATTCATGTTGCTGGCGCTATTTCTCATGGGTGGTGAGACCGTACGCTGGTTTGTATTTGCACTGCTCATTGGTACAATTTCCGGTACTTACTCCTCTCCGTTTGTTGCGGTGCCGATTTTGTACCAGTGGAGTTTATTAGGTAAAAGAAAGCAGTAAATAGAAGTGGATCAATCTTCATTATGGAAAGAGTTAAGCCAACTTACGCAAGTAGCCTTCCAATCTCAGAGTCTATTCCAGGGAAAGAAAAATTACGGAGGAAAGCTACATTTTATTATCTTCGAAGCGGATATAATTGGATTTCCGATGTTTCTCACTTATTAGAAATACCGACTCACGAAACACAAGGAAAACAACTGATTAAAATTCCAGTCGGGGACAACCTGCGAGTTGAAGCAGCAGAGTATGATTTGCCGAATAATTTACAATTAAGTATTAGTCGTAACTTTGGAAATAGCTTAGATCCATATTTCCATGTCTGCCTTGCTGAAAATAACCCTGAGTCATATACTCACCCGGAGACATATATTAGATTTGCAACTAACGAGGCAGTCAAGATAAAAGTTGATAGCCGGAAAAGACAATTTCGCGTAACTCAAAAGGATGGTATCCGAATAGCAATTAATGTTTTAAATGGAGAAGTAATTAAACTGCATTCTCGAATGGACTTAAAAACCACACATACAATTTCCGAATCGTCTTTATTTCATCAGTTAGTTGCGGTTGTCCGCTTCTTTAGGGGTTAACTTTTTTTAAGTGGATTAATAATGTTTCCCGTTCATTTGCGATTTTTTGTATGATAACTTCATCAAATAACTTATTCAATATTTTGCCAACTTGTGGTCCGGGTTTAATATCCAAAACCTTCATCACGTCATGTCCATTGATTTTGAGGTCCGAGACGGTAAAGGGTTGTTTTTGCACTTCGTCCAGCCGCGCCATAAATAGTCGTAACCTCCAGGATGTTTCCTGCGCCCCTCCCCCCAGGCGATCACCAATCCGCAAATCCAGTATATCCTTGAGATTTTCCTTCCCAACACGGCGGATAAATCGCCTGAGCGTATTATCATTCTGGTTTTCATCAACTGTAAACTGATGCCAGCGGACCAAAGTCACCAGTTTTTCGCGATCTTTTTTGGAAAAATTCAGACGCAGTGCAATTTCTTTCACCAGTTTTGCTCCCACTACCTCGTGGTTATAAAAGGTAATTATCTGGGTAGTTACATCTTTACGAAAAACCACGGACTTGCCAATATCATGAAGTAATGTTGCTAGTCGTACCAAAGGATCAGTCGCGGGACAATTGTGTAGTGACATAATCAGATGCGTGCCGACGTCATAGAGGTGGTGTCGTTTTGGGCTTTTTTGCGGCACTCCAAAACACTGGTCAAGTTCAGGCAGAATTTCCGCCAAAAGTTTAGTATTCCGCAGCAGCATAACCCCATCTGCAGCATACTTACTTCCGATAATTTTCATCAGCTCCATGCGCACGCGATCGCTCGATACGCTTTTTATTAACCCGGTATTACTGCTAATTGCACTGAGTGTTTGTGATTCAATTGTAAACCCGAGCTGCGCCGCTATTCGAATCGTACGAATCAACCGCAAGGCGTCTTCCTGAAATCTATCCTCAGGTTTACCGACTGTCCGTACCAGCTTTTTTTGCAAATCTTTTTGTCCGGCAAATGGATCAATTAGTTTTTTTCCATCAAAGGCGATGGCGTTAATGGTGAGATCGCGTCTGGCTAAGTCGGCTTCCAGCGAAGTTCCCCACGTGACTTCGTCCGGATGACGCTTATTTGAAAACCCATGTTCTGAGCGGTAGGTCGTAATTTCATACACTTCGGTGTCAGAATCAGTCTTATAGGGAATGCCGACTGTGCCAAACTCGTTATCATAAAAACTGTCCGGAAAAAGTGCCAGCACTTTTTGAGGAGGCGCATTGGTTGTGAAATCCCAGTCTTTGGTTGGCAGGCCGAGTAACAAATCACGAATCGAGCCGCCGACTGCAAAACTTTCAAACCCATGTTTAGATAATGTTTCAATAATTTCCTGTGCAGGTTGGGGAAGCGTAATCATAAACCTATTATAACTATTAGTGTTGGTAAGCGGTAGGGTGATTCAAGAAACAAGAATTACTTTTTGCTATATAATACAACAACGTTTATGAAAAAATGGGTGTTCCTGTCGGAATTAAAAAAATCACAACTGACTAGCAAGGAGATAATTCAGATTTTACTTAAAAACCGCGGGATTGCTTCAAAAAAAGAAATTGAACAGTTTCTTCATCCGCCTGACCCCTATTTATTGACTGCCAAAGATGTAGGAATTTCTGTTACCGAACTTACTAAAGCCTTATCGAGAATTAAGCAAGCCGCTGACGCCCATGAAACCGTGGTGGTCTATGCAGATTATGATGCTGATGGAATCACCGCGGGTACCATTATGTGGGAGACTTTACACAATTTGGGATTGCAGGTGTTTCCTTATATTCCACATCGGGTGGAAGAGGGATATGGTTTTTCCATCAAAGGAATTGACGCAATACAGCAAAAATACAATCCACAGCTGATTATTTCGGTGGATCATGGGATTACGGCCGCTGAAAAAATCGCCTATGCCCGCACCAAAGGAGTTGACATAATTGTGACTGACCATCACGTCAAGCCGGATAAGTTACCTCAGTGTCCAGTCGTGCATACAACAGAATTGTGTGGAGCCGGAGTTGCCTGGTTTCTCGCGTTTTCACTACTTAAAAATACTGATTTATTTACTCAAACATATCGACAGGAACTTCTGGCCTTGGTAACAATTGGGACAGTTGCAGATATGGTGCCGCTCACTGGTGCATCGCGCAGCATTGTTAAATATGGCATTTTAGCATTAAATGAAACTAAACGGGTGGGATTACAAGCATTAATTCACGATGCCGGACTGGAAACCGGTACCATCGGCACGTATGAGATTTCTCATATCTTAGCTCCGCGCTTAAATGCCATGGGTCGGCTGGTTCATGGGCTTGACGCATTGCGACTTCTGTGCACCAGACAAAAAGAAAAAGCTGAGGAACTCGCGCATAAGTTAGGTCTAACTAACCATGAGCGGCAAATCATGACAGAGGAAACAGTATTACATGCCAAAGATCTGGTTGCGGCAGAATTGACTAATGGCAAAAAGAAAAAACTGTTGTTCGTCTCACACGACGAATATAACCTGGGAGTTATTGGTCTCGTGGCCGGAAAACTGGTTGAAATGTATTACGTACCGGCAATCGTGGTTGCCCGCGGCGAGCAAGTTTCCAAAGCTTCAGCCCGCTCGATTTCAGGATTCAATATTATCGAGGCAATTCGTTCCTGCAGCGAATTATTGATTGACGCCGGAGGACACCCGATGGCTGCTGGATTTACGATTGCAACCGAACAGTTATCTCTATTACAACAAAAATTAGAAACATTTGCCGCAGCCAAACTAACACCGGAACTGCTTGAGCGGACGTTAAAAATTGATCTGGAATTGCCGCTGGAAACCGTTACCTTTGATTTGGTTACTACAATCCAAACCTTAGCGCCATTTGGCATCGGTAACACTGAACCGGTATTTGTGACGCGTAATCTGGAGATTTTGGAAACGCGCCTCGTGGGCAGAGACCGGAAACATCTCAAACTGCGACTGCGCCCAGTCGGCAGTTTACAAAGACTTACGGCAATTGAATCCATCGGTTTTAATATGGGAGATTTGTATGAAAAAATTCCAGCCGGAACCAATGTCGATGTTGCCTATACAGTTGAAAATAATGTCTGGAATGGTCAGGAATCGTTGCAGCTAAAGTTGAAAGATCTTAAGCTTCACGCATAAACAACTACGGTATTGGTAAGTAAGTCATGTAGTGTTTGTTTATGCGCATTTTTAAACATCCACAAGTAACCAAGTTCAAGCAGAATTCCTGAAATAAATTTTCCGACCGATTCGCGCATAATTGCAGTAAAGAGTGAAGGTGGTTTGTTGGTAGTTTTTGAAACTACGCGAATACCAAGAAGCAGTTTACCCGGAGTGGCGCCGGTTGCACTTATAAAAAAAACGGCATAGAAATAATTGGTGACGACATAGTAGATGTTAAAAATCAAAAACAGTGAGACAGGGGTAACTTGAGCTTCGCTTGCGGCAGTTGGGAGAACTAATTTCAGTGGTTGCAGTAAAAGCTGAACTTGTTTTTGGGGAAGTAACAAAGCAAACAGTCCGAAAACTAGTGTAATTAATGTAAGATCAATTATCCAGGCTGCTGCTCGATGCCAAAAAGACGCATATCGTTTCATACCTACAGTGTAAATAAAATACATAAAGTTGTAAACTGCGCGTAATCGCTATACAATAACCACCATCATGCGCACATTAACTACCGAAACAATTCCCAAAGTTGGGCAAATCGTCACCCTGCAAGGTTGGGTCGCAACACGGCGGGATCATGGTAAAATTATTTTTCTTGATGTGCGCGACCGCAGCGGTTTAGTGCAGGTAGTGGGGATTTCCGGAATTCTTAAAGCCGAGGTGCGGAAAACGCTTTCAAAAATCGGAGTGGAAGATGTGGTATCAGTGACTGGTAAAGTGAGTCGGCGGCCGGAAAAATTAATTAACCCAAAAATAGCAACCGGGGAAGTCGAAGTCCAGCTGGAAACGATTACCATACTTAATAAAGCCAAAGAATTACCATTTCCAATTGATACCGATGGATACAACATCGATGAAGAAATTCGCTTAAAATACCGCTATCTTGATCTCCGGCGGCCCCGGATGACGCGCAACCTCAAGTTGCGCTCCCAAGTCACAACCTTTATCCGGAATTTTTTAACCAAACAGAATTTTATTGAAGTGGAAACGCCGATCCTGACGAAAACCACCCCAGAAGGGGCGCGGGATTTTTTAGTGCCCTCACGACTACAAAAAGGAAATTTTTATGCCTTACCCCAGTCACCGCAACAGTATAAACAGTTACTCATGGTTGCCGGTCTCGAGCGCTATTTTCAAATTGCCCGCTGTTTTCGTGATGAAGACCCACGGGCAGATCGGGCGTATGGAGAGTTTACACAACTTGATCTCGAGATATCATTTGTCACCCAGCAGGATATTCTTCAACTAACTGAAGAATTATTTATCCAACTAGTGAAAGAAATTTTCCCCCAGAAACATTTTACTCAAGATAAATTCCAGGTGATTTCACATGCTAACGCAATTAAAGGTTGGGCTTCAGACAAGCCTGATCTGCGTAAAAATAATAAAGATCCAGACGAACTCGCGTTTGTATGGGTTATAGATTTTCCTTTATTTACCGAGCAATCAGAAAAAGATTATTTTCACGGTTCAGGCAGCGCCAAATTTGCGCCGTCTCATCATATGTTTACCGCTCCACATCCTGACGACATCCCACTTTTGGACACCGATCCAACCAAAGTGCGGGGCTTGCAGCATGATTTAGTCCTCAATGGCTACGAAGTTGGCGGAGGCAGCATCAGGATCCATCAGGCAGATGTTCAAGAAAAAGTTTTTGATCTGATCGGATTTTCGGAAACGCAGAAGCGACAATTTGCACATATGTTGACGGCTTTCTCATATGGCGTGCCGCCGCATGGAGGGATTGCGCCCGGTATTGACCGGTTTTTAATGGCCATTCTGAGTGAGCCGAGTGTGCGAGAGGTCATGGCATATCCCGCCGCCGCCTCTGGTAAAATTAGTGTCATGGACGCGCCGAGTCCGGCAACGCCTGAGCAGTTGAGCGAAGTGGGATTGACTCTGGCCAAAAAAAAGAAATAATTAATGAGTGAGCTTAAAGCAAACAACCTCAAAATCTGAAAATATTTTCTTCCGGATACTTCCGTGGTTGGCGATGGCGCAACTATTTGCCGTGACATTTTTTTTATTCCTTTTGCCACCCCAAAACCTGTTTGCGTTCCGGGCCATGACCGAAGTGTTACCCGAGCCGCAACAAATTATTCTGCCGACTCCGGCGCCGCTACCTATTAATATCCAGAACCATCCTCCACCTGAAATTTCCGCCGAAGGAGTCGTCATTGTAGATATTGATTCAGGGGTAAGTCTCTATGAAAAAAACCCGGAATTGCGACTGCTGCCTGCCTCAACCACCAAAATCATGACTGCGCTTGTTGCGCTGACTGACTACCAGTTGAATGAGGTAGTAACCGTTGATACCGTAATTACGACGCCGTATGTGATGGATCTGGTAAAAGACGAGACGATTACGGTTGAAAGTTTACTGTATGGAATACTGGTACATTCAGCCAATGATGCAGCGTTTGCACTTGCGGAACATCATGCAGGCGGGGTAGCCGGATTTGTCGACCGCATGAACGAGTTAACCCAGACGTATTTTTTGCAAAATACCCACCTTACCAATCCGATTGGTTTTGATGATACTGAGCACTATACTACGGCCCGGGATTTGGCGCGTCTTTCAGTCGTGGCGAGTAAAAGTCCGCTGCTGACTAAAATTGCCTCGACTCAACAAATCACTGTTTCAGATACAGAGTATTTGCGATTTCATGGGTTAAAAAATGTTAATGAACTCATCGGTAAACTTCCCGGAGTATCTGGGTTTAAGACCGGCTGGACCGCTGCTGCCGGCGGGTGTTTAGTCACCACAGTAGAGCGGGGAAACCACATGATTTTAATTACGCTTTTGCATAGTGCTGATCGGTTTGGAGAAACAGAACAGTTGATTGAATGGGCTTTTGGGACATACGAATGGCAGGAGTTTAACCCATAAGATTATTCCGTCCACGGAGGTGCAACAGCCGGCACATAGGCGATAAACCCCTGATCACCTTCAAACACAAACACCGGTTGATAAAACAGCTGCGGAATCATCCCGTCATAGTAGGCCAGATACGAGTTGGTGATTGCGATCCGGGTTTCGTTATTGGGGAGTGAAGCAAAGTAGGCATGTCCGTTTTGCAGTTCGGTAAATGCCTGCTCAGGAGTTTTTAATTTATAAATGCCACTGACCCGGGTATCAATCGGCCAATAGTGGTATTTAGCATATAAGACGCGTTTTTGGCCACCAGCGCCGCTTAAGATAAATGCGATATTTCCTTCCTGAGGTTTGTCAGTCCGCGCCGGCATACCATGATAGTTCTGCCGGAAATAGTCAACTCGAACCGCGTCTGCCTGTGATTCGCTGGTTGCCGGTTGCAACTGGTTCCCGACCAGTTTTAAGTACTGAATTTTTGGCTGTGATACGACAATATCACCGGTGGGCAGATTTAAACTCTGCAGGAAATCGAGGGTTTCAGCTTGCGCCTGTTTCGGGGTAGGAATGTTTCGCTCGGTAAAAAGGGTGAGGTCGTGGGCAAATAAATAATTAAGCGTAAATTGTTTACTCACTATATCGAGTTCAATGGTGCGCAGCGGGTTGGTTATATCGACCCAGCGATACGCAGTTGACGTAATCTGCCGGGGAGAGGTAGTAAAATCAATCCGCTCAACGAGCGCCTGCGTTTCAGACAGCGAAAGCAAGGTGGCGCGGTTTTTAGGCATAAAATAAACGGTCGCACTGTTTGAAGCTTCGGACAAAGTGCCGGAAATGGTCCGCAATGAATAGTTGAGTTGTGCTGACGGGGATGCAGACTGCGGAAAACTGATTGCGCTTAAACGACCAAACGCATTGTCAGGGATGACTTGCGGCGGAAATAAGACGTTTAAGTATGATAAAAACGAATTGAACGCAATCCGCAGAACCAGAAAAAGAATGAGCCCCACCGCTCCCCATTTAATATATTTTCTGGTATAAAAGGCAGTTTCGGTTAGGGTTGCCATAAATATTAGAATTAGATCTCTTGCGGGGATTTCCCGCTCGAGATGATGCTGCAGCATCACTTTGAGTATACGGTCTTAGCATGATAGAATCAATCTAGATAACAAATTATGGACAGAGTACGTACACGAATCGCGCCTTCCCCAACCGGAGACGACCTGCATGTTGGCAATGTTTATACGGCCTTGTTTAACTATATCTGGTCAAAAAAACACAAAGGTAAATTTATTGTCAGGATTGAAGATACTGACCGTCTGCGGTTTGTTCCCCAGACCGAAGCACGCATACTTGCATCTTTGCGCTGGTTGGGACTCGCTTACGATGAAGGTCCGGATATCGGTGGCGCATATGCTCCCTATCGGCAGTCCGAACGCCTACCGATTTACCAGAAATACGCACTTAAACTGATTGAGGCCGGTCGCGCTTACTATTGTTTTTGTTCATCAGAACGCCTGGAAAAGTTACGTAAATCTCAACACGAGCGCAAACTACCCACCATGTATGATGGCCATTGCAAAGAAATCCCCTTAGCTGAGGCGCGCCGGCGAGCAAGTGTTGAACCTAATGTTATCCGCCTTAACGTGCCGGAAAAAGGGGAGACAATTTTTTCAGACATGATTCGGGGAAAAATTCATTTTCAAAATGCAGTGCTTGATGATCAGGTGCTGATAAAATCAGACGGTTACCCGACCTATCATCTGGCCGTCGTTATCGATGATTATCTGATGCAAGTGACTCATGTAATTCGTGGAGAAGACTGGATATCTTCCACCCCAAAACACGTGATTCTCTACTGGGCGTTTGGCTGGACGCTCCCCTATTTTGCACATTTACCGTTACTTCGAAATCCTGACAAATCAAAACTTTCCAAGCGCAAAAATCCGGTCTGGACTTCGTGGTATCGGGAACAAGGGTATTTACCTGAGGCATTACTTAACTATTTAGGTACCATGACCTGGAGTATGCCTGATGGCCGGGATAAATTTTCACTCTCGGAGATGATAGAAGCATTTGATATTAAAAAAATTAAAACTACCGCGCCGATTTTTGATCTGGAAAAGCTCTCCTGGCTCAATGGACAGTACATCCGGGAACTATCAACCAAAGAATTAGCGTCCCGGCTGACTACTTACTTACCAAAGGGCACGGATACAAAGCTGATTAATAAACTCGCGCCCCTGGCACAACCACGGATGAAGACGCTGACGGAATTTACGCATTACTTAGGTCCGTTCGTTGCCTTTAAACCAGTGCCGCTGTCTACCCAGGAAAAAAATATTACGAGAGAATTCATTGCCGAATTTGAACTGTTATTGCCTTGGAAAACTCAGCAACTTGAGTTGACTGCTAAAAAATTAGTTACTCAAAAAAATTGGAAACTGCGCGAGGCATTTATGGCGCTCCGGCAAGCAGTAACCGGAGAAAAAATTGGTCTGCCGCTTTTTGAAACACTGGAATTACTTGGTAAAAAAGAAGCACTGTTGCGGATGCGACAGGCGTTATAGATATGTCACCAACTCCTGCCCAATCATTACTCGCAGTTTTAAAGCAAAAGAAGCAGTTTGCCCAAAAAGAACTGACCGTCCGTTACCCCAGTTCCCGGGAATGGTTTGCCAAGAAGAAAATCTCTTTATCTGATATTCGTGCGCATTCAGCGCGTCTCTTAACCGGTGCCACACTCGGAAGTGCATTACTATTAGCAGCTCCGCACCTGTCGCTCTTTAATAAGAATCAAACGCAGTCGGTGGCAACTGCTGATTCATGGGAAAATTTTTTGACGCGGCTACGCGAAGTTATTACCAGTCAAATTACACCTGATACAGAAGTAGAAATAAGTGCCAATGTAAAAAAGTATTATCAGGTTTCAGCCGTATTTTCACTGGACAATAACCGGATTCCGTTTTATTTTGGTTCAATGGGACTTGAACAGCATCTGTTTCGTTTTGAAGGCGATACGGTAACCCAACATGGATTTTCGGAAACCGGTATGGCGCCTGCCCGCGGCGCGTTCGGTTATTTTTTTGCGCAAAGCAACAAAACCATTTCCCAAATGATTGATGAAGAACGGTTTTATATTGTGTTACAAACATTCCTGATTCCGGAGTGGAATGATGAATGGGCAGAGTTGAAACGGTGGTATAAGTTCCGGAAATTTTTGGTGATTAACCCTGAAAATGGTAAAGCCGTGGTTGCGGTGTTGGGAGATGCCGGACCTGCAGTCTGGACCGGTAAAAAATTCGGCGGTTCTCCGGAAGTCATGGCTGGACTTGGGTTTTATCCGAAACAGCATAAAGGGGATACGCTGATACTATTCTTGGATGATCCGGGTGACGAAATTCCTTTAGGTCCGATAGCATTACCGTAAATCTGAAAGGAGCAACATGAGTAAAATTTTTTATGACCATTTAATTCTAATTGAGGAGCTGTTTGAAGAGATTGACCAGGTTGAAGGAACGGAAATGGATAAAGCCGAGTTGAAAAAGATACTTGATGATATTGTGCATCACCGGATTTTAAGTAAAATACTGGAACTGTTGCCGGAAGTGCATCATGTCGATTTTCTGGAACGGTTCCACGCAGCGCCCTTTGCACTTGATCACCTGGAGTATCTGGAGGAAAAAACAGATCGGGATATCACGAGTGAACTCGTTCTG
>DQGR01000027.1 GCA_003524845.1 Patescibacteria group bacterium | reverse complement strand
TTGTATAGATTCCCGCCTGCGCGGGAATGACAGTTGAACCGATTATTTTATTCACTGCCCGAATGATCTCGTCTCTCCCTCCATAATTCAACGCTAGTATCACGGTAATCCGCTTATTGTCTTTTGTCTTTTCTACTCCATCCCGAATCCCTTTTGCTATCTCTTTTGGAAACGCCTCAATATTGCCAATGGTTTTGACTCGCACTCCTTTCCGGTGCAAACGATCGATATTTTTCTTAAGTATGTGCTGAAAAATCCGTATAACTCCACTTACCTCTTCTTTGGTGCGTTTCCAGTTTTCAGTAGACCAAGCCCAAAAGGTCACGTATTTAATACCTCGATCAGCTGCATGTTCAACCAGCTCTTCCAATAACACATCAGCTACATATCGGTGTCCGGCTAAAACGTGCTTTCTTTTCTCTCTCGCCCAGCGGCGATTACCGTCCATGATTATTGCTATATGAGTAGGGGTAACCGGAAAGCGGAAAGCGGAAAGCTCACTCATGAATTCATCCTTTCAATCATTACATACAACATTTTCATAACTTCCGACAAAAGCGATTCAGCTTCTGAGAAATCTAAATGGGCAAATTTTTGTAAAGATTTGCAAACTAATATTTGAGTTTCCAATTCAGCCGCCGAACCAAGGGCAATAGATAAAAATTGAATATATTCTTTTTTATGACTACGCCAATATCCATCTGCAATTTGACTCGGAACGGAAACAACAGCAGGTTCCATTTGCGATTTTAAACCATATAATTCATCTTTAGGATATTTAGTTGTTAATGAATAAATTTCCTTAACCAAATTCATAGACTTCTGCCAGACAACTAAATCCTTATATGATTTTACCGTCATGTTTTTCCTTTCCCCTTTCCGCTTTCCCCTAAAACAGATGTTCTTCAATTATTTTTGTTCCATCTGCTGGCATATTCACCACAATCTCTTTCGCAATTCCTAACTGTTTTACTTTTTCAATTACCTTCTGTTCATCTTTAGCTTCACAAATCAAATGCACGTTGGGGCCGGCATCAATCGTAAAGTAAACTGGCAATCCTTGCGCTCTCCATTCGTAAACTGCATGAATTAATTTAAGTGTTTCAGTCATCCAGTAAAAAATCGGCGGAGCTTGCGTCATCATCACCGCATGCATATTCAGACACTCTTTTTCAATCAACTCGCCAAGAGCTGGGAAATCTTTGCGCGAAAACAGTTCTTGTATCCGGTTAATTTTCTCCGGAATACGTCGCAGCCTGCTTTGTAAAAATGGGCTACTTTGCACATAACTCATGCCCTCGGTACTTAAAAATTTTTTCATTTCAGATGCAACAATCACTAACACATCTCGCAAGTCCCAGTAATCAGATGGATAAAGCGAATACGCATACGAGCTTTCTGAACCAGTTCCTTTTTCCCACATCACAAACCCGTCCGGAATTGACCGGCATGCCGAACCTGAACCAATGCGCGCCAGCATAGTTAACTCTTTTTCCGAAAGAGCAAGTCCTAATGCAGTAGCCGCAGCCATAGTGAGCGCCGCAAATCCGGAAGCAGATGCTGCAGCACCAGCGCCTTTGGGAAACGAATTTTGGGTGAACACTTTAGCCATAGCAGAAATACCGGCTTTTGCTCGAATTAAATCAAGATGCTTAATTATTCGATTTTTTTCTTCCAGAGAAAACTTTTCATCACGAGCAACTATCATCCCGAATTCATTTCGGGATCTGTAAACTTTTTTAGATGCTGAAACGAGTTCAGCATGACGAGCGCTCACGAATTCTATTATATCTTGAGTGTACTTTTTGCTAAATTCAACTGTGGTGGTGGTGAATGCTCCGCTTAAATTCATCGAAAAAGAAGCATTAAGCGGCAGGCGCAGCTTTTCATCCTGTTTTCCCCAATACTTGATAAACGCAATATTAGCAGGCGCTCGGGCTGTGGCTTTCATAAACTTTAGAGCGAAGAGGCAGAAGGAAAAAGTAAAGAATAATTAACTTCCCGCTTTCCGGTTACCACTTGCCCCTGAAGAGTTTCTTCGCATACTCCTGGTGCATGGATCGAAACTGGAATTATGGTTCCGCCAGCTTGAGTAATTGCGTGTTCAACTGCTGCTTTATGAGCTAAATCAACAAGCGCAATCATACAATCCCCGCCTCCGGCGCCGGATAGTTTGGCGCCGAGCGCTCCAGCGCGCATTGCCGCCTGAATTGGTTTTTCAAGAATCTTGGTGCTAATCCCAAGTTTTCGTAAATAATCCTGATTTACGTTCATAAGTTTTCCCAGTTGCAGCCAGTCTTTCTTCAAAAGTGCTTCTTTTGCTTGCGTAACTATTCCGCCTATTGCGTGCATCAGACTATCAAAATCCCGCTCGTTGTGTTCTCGAAGTTTTGCTACTCGTTTAACCAACTCCACGGTATTGCTTTTGACCCCGCTATAACCAACTATCAACTCTATTCCTTCCCAACTAATGGGTAATGGTTCAATCATCGTGCCTGCTTTTTTGAAATATAAGGTGCCGCCAAAACTTGCCGCAGCTACATCAAAACCCGAGCCGACTCCTTGAACCTGAGAAATTACCTGAAAACTCAGGTCAAA
>DQGR01000028.1 GCA_003524845.1 Patescibacteria group bacterium | reverse complement strand
AAAAGCGTTAATACTAACTCTTATGGTATCGATCACCAAAATTACCGCAATGGAAATTCTTGATTCGCGTGGTAACCCGACGGTGGAAACCACGATTGAACTTTCAACCGGAATTATTGCAACTGCCTCTGTGCCGTCAGGCGCCTCGGTCGGTAAGTATGAAGCTAAAGAACTGCGCGACAACGATCCCAAGCGCTATAGCGGCCAGGGGGTTTTAAACGCAGTCCGCAATGTCAATGAAAAAATTGCGCCGAAAATTCGCGGCATGGATCCGATAAAACAGGGAGAGATTGATACGGCGATGCTGGAACTCGATGGCACTAACGATAAAAGTGAACTGGGAGCTAACGCCATCCTTTCGGTTTCTCTCGCCGCCGCCAAAGCCGCGGCTAAGGCAGTTAATTTACCGCTGTATAGATATTTCAATGAGCTGATTAGTGGTACGCTGCCGACGACGATTGAACGCATGCCCACACCAACTTTTAATATTATCAATGGCGGCAAACATGGCGCCGGTAACCTGGATTTTCAGGAGTTTCATATTGTTCCTGCTTCAATTAAATCCTATCATGATGGTCTGCGCATGGGCGAAGAAATTTATCAGCAACTTAAAAACGTGCTGATCCAAAGAAACGCCATCCATTCAGTCGGGGACGAGGGTGGATTTGCCCCGAATTTATACACCAACCTCGATGCGCTCGAAGCCATCATGGAAGCGATTCGCACTACTCCCTATCGGTTTGGGTTTGAAGTTTTTCTGGGACTCGATGTGGCGGCCTCATATTTTAAAAAAGAGGAATTGTATTATATTAAAGATCGTCCAACTCCGTTGTCTACCGATGAGTTTACCCAGTTTCTCATTGATTTACATCAAAATTATCATTTGCTGTTGCTTGAAGATCCCTTATCCGAAGACGACTGGGCGGGCTGGCGCACCATCACCGAAAAACTGGGCAAAGAAGTACTAATTGTGGGCGACGACATATTGGTTACCAACCCCGACCGCTTACAAAAAGCCATTAACGAACGCGCTTGCAGTGCAATTCTGGTTAAACCGAACCAAATCGGGACCATTTCCGAAACGTTAAACGTGATCCGGCTGGCAAAACAGAATGATATTAAAGTCATTGTCTCACACCGGAGTGGTGAAACCATTGACACCATTATTGCAGATCTGGCAGTCGGAGTTGGAGCTGATTATGTAAAATTTGGCGCTCCGGCCCGGGGAGAACGGATTGCTAAATACAATCGGCTGTTACATATTGAAAAAGAATTAGGGTTGAGTGAAAAGTAAATTCGTAAATCTTCCCGATTATTCTAGTTAAACTGAGGTTTACTCCAGAGCATATGTTTACAAAGCGGCCAGTAGTGTTACTTATTCTTGATGGTTGGGGGCTGGCACCTCCGGGACCGGGAAATGCTATCTCCCAAGCCCGACTTGCGCATCTGCCGCGCCTCTGGACGTCTTTTCCACATACCACCCTGCAAGCTTCAGGCAATTCAGTTGGTCTACCCCGCGGTGAAGACGGGAATACCGAAACCGGACACCTAAATTTAGGCGCCGGTCGCGTCGTGTATCAGGATTTGCCCCGCATCAACATGGCAATTGCTGATACTTCGTTTTATCGCAACAAGGCGTTTCTGCAGGCAGTAGCCCACGCGCAAAAATATAACTCCGCAGTTCATCTTTTGGGCCTGGTTGGGGCAGGTGGAGTGCACAGTAACATGGAACACTTGTTGGCGCTACTGCAGCTCATGAAAAATCAGCAGTTCCATCGGGTGTATTTACATCTGGTTACCGACGGCCGTGATTCCCCACCCAAATCAGCCCTTACCTATGTGGCGCAGGTAGAAGATGAGATCGGCAGGGTAAGTGTGGGCAAAATTGCGTCAGTCAGCGGCAGGTATTTTGCCATGGACCGCGACCAACGTTGGGAACGCACAGAGAAAGTCTACCGGGCGTTAACTGAAGGCATCGGTTTGACGGCAATGAGCGCTCAAAATGCGGTGCAACAGGCGTATGAACAAAAGATACTTGATGAGTTTATTGAGCCGACACTAATTCACACACCCCAGGAAGAACCACATCTCATCAAAAATAATGACGCACTCGTATTTTTTAATTACCGGATTGACCGGCCACGGCAACTTACCAAAGCCTTTGTGCTTGCAGATTTTACCACCTCAACCGCAGCTGCCGGCTACGATCCATATGCAGTCAAATACCATAAAAAGCACACCCAAATTATCACGCCAGTAACTCCCTTTGTGCGAAAAAAACTGCTTACCAATCTCCTCTGTGTCACCATGACTGAATATGAAAAAAATCTGGCCTGTTGTGTCGCCTTTCCACCTTTGCCGGTGGAACAACCACTCGGTGAAGTAATTGCCAGCGCGAATCTAAGGCAATTGCGTCTGGCTGAAACTGAAAAGGAACGGTTTGTGACTTACTATTTCAACGGTTTACGCGAAACGCCTTTTAGAGGCGAAGAGCGGATCATCGTACCCTCAGCGAAAGTGGCTACGTATGACTTATATCCGCAAATGAGCGCACATGAAATTACCGAAGTTTTCCTGCACAAATTAAGCGATACTAATTATGATTTTTTTGTGATTAATCTCGCCAACCCTGATATGGTTGGACACACCGGGGTAATATCGGCAGCCGTGACGGCCTGTGAAGTTGTCGACGATTGTATAGGCAAAATTACCGAGGCAGTTCTAGGTAAAAATGGAGCTTGCGTCATTGTGTCAGACCATGGTAATGTGGAAGAAATGATCGATCCGGTGACCGGTGGAATTGACACAGAGCATTCAGCATATCCGGTACCATTTATTTGCGTTAGTAAAGAAATGCAAAATCAAGCCTTAGAACTGCCCTCAGGTATGCTCGCCGATGTAGCACCAACGTGCCTAATCCTCATGGGACTGCAAATACCCGGTTGTATGACCGGACGAAATTTACTTACCCTCAACCACGAATTACACTAGTATTTATTTCTAAGGAGGAACTTTATGAAAATTACGCTTTCGGTGATTAAAGCAGATACTGGTTCAATTGGCGGACACAATAAGCCGAGCGCTGCCATGGTTAAAGTGGCGCATGAACAAGTGGATAAAGCTATAGCCAGCGGCTTGCTGGTTGACGGTAGAGTCACGTTTACCGGTGATGATATTGCCCTACTCATGACCCATACCCGAGGAGTTGATAATTCGGATATTCACAAACTAGCCTGGGACACGTTTCTTGAAACTACCAAAGTGGCTAAATCACAGGGGTTATACGGAGCCGGACAGGATCTTTTGAAAGACGCTTTTTCCGGTAACGTCCGTGGCATGGGACCGGGTAGCGCGGAAATGGAAATTGAAGAACGGGCGGCTGAACCGTTTCTGGTGTTTGCCGGAGATAAGTGCGGGCCCGGAGTTTTCAATTACCCGTTATTTGAAGCCTTTGCTTCACCGTATCACAACGCCGGACTCTTATTGGCTCCGGACATGATGGCCGGGTTTACGTTTGTAATTATGGACGTGAATAATACTGAGGCAGACAAGGTGATTACGCTTAAAGTGCCACAGGATTATTACGACCTGTGTACTTTACTGCGTGACCCCAACCATTATGTGATTGAAAAAGTGATTGAGAACGCCAGCGGGTTGCAGGCAGCGGTTGCTTCAACTTCTCGTCTGCATAATATTGCCGGCAAATATGTGGGTAAAGACGATCCGGTGGCTATTGTCAGAAGCCAAAAACAGTTTCCATCAACCGGAGAAATTCTGTCGCCGTGGGCTTTAGCTCATTACACGCTCGGAGACAATCGGGGCTCGCACCATGTGGCTGTGATGCCGGTAGTCCAAAACTCGATCATTTCTTATTTTGACGGGCCGACGATCATGTCAGCAGCGGGGTACTGTGTGCATGAAGGGAAACTGACCGAAGCGGTTGACTACTTTGAACAGCCGTTTTGGGATGTGATCCGTGAGAAAGCGACGCTTAAAACCTTGGAAATGCGCGCCCAGGGCTTTTATGGCCCCTCAATGGCAGGTATGGATGAACTGGAATATACCGGGGTTATGGAAAACCTGAAGCGACTCGACGCGAAATTCGAAGTGCGGGAACACACGAAATAATTTTAAATTAGAAATTTGCATGCAACTGTCATTCCCGCGCAGGCGGGAATCTATACAAATAATTTCGGATCAAGTGGTAAACCTGTTTTCAGTATCTATTGGCTAAAGATTCTGAAATCCCAAGGGGATCCCTTCGGGACAGGTTGAGGATGACAGGATTGCCTAAATAAAATATATAGTCCTAATTCAATGAAATTAAGTAAAGGCTTTTTCATTACTTTAATAATTGGGGTTGTAAGCGTTTTTATTGGTTGGCAGTATTTATTGTATATCGGTTCAAATCCTATTTATTGTAACAATGTTGCTAATTGTTCTTGTCCATTTGGTTATAGTATAAAGCGCAAATTTAACACGGGTGGTGTTGACATCACGATGACTTTACCTCCACAATGTCGTGTATGGTTTGAACCGTTACTCAACTTACCTAGTAATTTATTTCCTGGAAGAGGCTTATGAAATCTGTACTTTATAAAAAAACCAAAAAAGACTTTAAAATCCTGCCGAATCTTGAGGATTACGAACGGACGTACGAGCGGTTCAACTGGAAGGATTGGGAAAAGGAACTGGCCTGGTTTGAAGATGGAAAAATAAATGCCGCCTACAATGCCGTTGACCGGCATGTCGATACATGGCGCAAAAATAAAATTGCGCTCTACTGGGAAGACGATGACGGTACCCAGAAAAAATACACGTTTGAAGATGTGGCTTTAGCTTCAAACAAAATGGGGAATATTCTTAAAGACTTTGACGTGGGCAGGGGTGACCGGGTGTTTATCTTTCTACCCCGAATTCCCGAACTATTCTTTTCATTCCTGGGGATTTTGAAAATTGGCGCAATTGCCGGGACTTTATTTTCGGCATTTCAAGAACAAGCACTTGAAGATCGCCTCGCAAATAGCGATGCAAAAGTCTTAATTACCAATAGCGAACTCAAACCTCGCGTTGATAAAATCAGGAATAAATTACCAAATCTCAAACATATTCTGGTGGTTGACACCGAATCGTTCACTAAAACGTTTGCACACACAAGCAGTGAACTCCATATCAGTCATATGGATCCCGAAGATTATGCATTCATGCTCTATACCTCAGGCACAACCGGCAAACCGAAAGGTATTGTCCACGGTCATGGCACCGTCCTGCAACAGTATTTGACTGCCAAATGGGTCCTGGACCTCAAAGACGAGGATACGTACTGGTGTACCGCAGACCCTGGTTGGGTGACGGGGATTGCCTATGAAATCCTCGGCAGCTGGGCATGCGGGGTAACGAGCGTAATTTTTGCCGGTCGCTTTGATCCCAAGCGTTGGTATCAGATTTTAGAAAAATATCGCATCACGGTCTGGTATACGGCGCCGACTGCCATCCGCATGTTGATGCCCAAAGGCACCCAACTCGTCAAGCAGTTTGATTTTTCAAGCCTCAGGCACATGTGTTCAGTCGGGGAGCCGCTCAATCCGGAAGCCATCACCTGGGCTATTTCCGCCTTCGGCATGCCATTTCACGACACCTGGTGGCAGACTGAGACCGGGGCCATGTGTATCGTCAACTTTCCCTGTATGGATATTAAAATTGGCGCCATGGGTAAACCTTTTCCCGGACTTACCGCCGCAATTGTTGATGATCAGGGAAAGGTGCTCAAGGATAACGAAGAAGGAAATATTGCCTTAAAACCAGGCTGGCCATCCATGATGCAAACAGTCTGGCGCCGGCCGCAGAAGTACAAAAGCTATTTCGTTAATAATTGGTACATTACTGGAGACCGGGGGATGCGCGACAAAGACGGCTACTTCTGGTTTATCGGCCGGGCTGATGATGTCATCAAAACTTCCGGTGAACGCGTTGGTCCGTTTGAAGTCGAGTCTGCGCTCGTTGCCCACCCGGCAGTTATCGAAGCCGGAGTGATTGGTAAACCAGATCCGCTGCGCGGTGAAATTATCAAAGCCTTTGTGGTTTTACAGAGCGATCAGCAAGCAGCGATAAGTAATAAGAAAGTTGGAGATAAGTTGAAAGAAGAACTGTCTCAATTTGTAAAAAAACACTTAGCAGGGCATGCGTATCCACGCGAAATTGAATTTATCGATAAACTGCCTAAAACCAGAAGCGGCAAAATCATGCGCCGGATTTTGAAGGCGAAAGAAATGGGGTTACCCGTCGGCGACACTTCTACACTCGAGGAATATTAAGTTTTCAAATCCTGAGATGTAAGGCTATTTCACACCGGGTGTGTACAGCTTGTTTAGCGCTGTTCAATCAGTCTTTGTTAAATCCTTAAAATGTGCTTGGCCGACTACCGGTCCAACTACTTGAGTCATCATCAGATGCAATTCATTAACCAATTTAGCCCTTGCATTATGATTATGATTATCTAAATTAATTGGTTTCTTAAGTACATTAAAAGGTTGATTATCAGTAACTAGCTCTTGAATACCGAGTAAATTCCCTTTCCTGTTCCAATTAAACACATATATCTTGTTAATTTCTCCAGCTGTAACCGCAACAATTCGCGCCTGAAGTGTACGTATTTGATAGTGATCCTCCGAATCGGAAGGTTCTAAGTCAATTCCCAATGCTAGCATAGTTATGCCGATAAAGTGAGGAGTGCGCAAAAATCTTGGACTCGGTGAAAAATTAATGTATGCTTCCAGTCGCTGAGGTTTACTTATTACGGTCTTGTGTGCGCCAACTTGGTCGATCCTGAGCTGAGGTGATAGTAATCTTAATAGATAAATTGAGAACTTGAAAATGACCAAATTTATACAGTTTATTCTCCTCGGCCCGCTGCGTCAAATCAAAATTAGAACCATGCAGATGTCTTAAATCAAACAACTGGTTTTCCCAGGGCGCGGGTTCACTATTTGTGGGTTGTTTTTCAAATTCGGAAGCCATATATTCTGTCTATTCAGTCAGTTTGCGGATATTTTTACTTCAATCTGTTCGTATATAAAATATAACACAAATAAAAGTACGGAGTACAAAGTAACAAAGGTCAGCGTCGGCGGGTCATTTAAATAACGTGTGGCTATGAGTACAGTTTTTGGCCGCATCAACAGGTCCCAGCTATTAAAGCGTAAAAAGCGGCCAAAATAGACACCGATACTGATTATGCCAAAAGTTACCAGCCGAAAGAAGAGTTTATACTGTTTGTAGCGCTTTTTTAGCATATACTGCTCCAGTTTACGGAAGCTCTCGTAAAAAAGGATAAATCCAATAAGTACAAACAGGGCAAATTGGCCAGTCCACAGCATGAGTTCTTTGCGTGAAGTCAGCTCAGGCAATACTCGTGAGAAATGTACGAGGTCGGTGAGTACATAGGGTGCGTTCGGAAGAAAGATAATAAACAGAAAAAAACCAACGCACCAAATAAGCGAAGATTGTTTTTTCGGATGAAACAGGTACTGGGCGAGCAAAAAGGGGACTGCAGCAAGTAGCAAATTCCAGCCCATCCACAAGGTATTAATAAACAAATCAAGGCGGAGATCACCGGTGTACATAGAAGCTCTATTATACCCGAATGGTCAAAGCGAGGCTAGGTGACGTATTTGCGGATGACGCCGACGCATTTGCCCTGAATCTTGACGTGCGTGGCAAAGATAGGCGCCATGGTGGAATTGGCCGGAGCGAGCTTGATCCGTTCCCGCTCGAAAAAAATCCGCTTCAGGGTGACGTAACCATTGGGCAACATCGCAACCACAATATCACCGTTGCGTGCGTCATTCTGGTGCTGGATGACGACATAATCTCCGTCCAGAATCCCGTCATCAATCATCGAATCGCCTTTGACCTGCAAAATATACGCCGGTTTGTCAGCAGCGACCATACCCGGCGCGACTTTAAAATAAAAATTCGGGTCAGTATGCGGCTCCAGCGGTTGTCCGGCGGCGATAAAGCCAAGTACCGGCAATTCCACCGTACCCTCATTGTTTTTTGGTTTAAATTTTGAGGTGACGAGCTCAATCCCACGCGCAGCACCATCCAGTTTTTTGATAAACCCTTTCTGGCGCAGGTGATCAAGGTGCTCATGCACGGTAGCCACACTCGAAACGTTTAAGGCGCCGCAGATTTCCTTCAGGGTCGGCGCATAGCCATGGCGCTGGATAAACTGGCTGATAAATTCCAGAGCTTGGCGTTCGCGTGGATAGAGTGTTGCTGGCATGGTAGTAATTTAAAATTAAAAGTTAAAAAATCAAAATTAGAGTTTAACCGAACATAATGGTACTGAATAGTAAATTACGACACAAATAACCGAAAGTCAATACAGTCAAAATAGTGCTAACAAGATCAAAACACTTTTCTAAAAACGATAAATACCCAAAACCTGACCGATCGAATATAATATGCGCATGGACTTTCAACTCATTTCCGACTATCAGCCCACCGGCGATCAGCCGCAGGCAATTACGACGCTCACCAAAAACATCAACCAGGGGATCAGTGAACAGGTACTTTTGGGTGTCACCGGCAGCGGTAAAACCTTTACCATGGCGAATGTAGTGGCGCAATTAAACCGGCCAACCCTGGTCATTTCGCACAATAAAACCCTGGCTGCCCAACTTTACCAGGAGTTTAAAAGTTTTTTCCCGAAAAATGCCGTTTCGTATTTTGTATCGTATTATGATTATTATCAACCAGAAGCGTATATTCCGCAAAGTGATACATACATTGAAAAAGAGACTGAGATTAATGAAGAAATCGATAAACTCAGGCTGGCAGCTACAACCAATTTGCTCACCCGCAAAGATACGCTGATTGTGTCTTCAGTTTCCTGTATCTATAACATCGGCTCGCCCAAAGAATACGGCAGTTTTATCCTGGAAATGCGCTCTGGCATGGAGGTGACCCGTGAGTCGATCCTGGCGCGCCTGGTCAATTTACAGTACGAACGCTCTGACTATGGATTTCACCGCGGCACATTCAGGGTTAGAGGAGACACGCTCGACCTGTTTCCTGCCTACGCAGATACCGCAGTCCGCATTGAACACGACGGCAAACGCGTGACTAAACTACGGAAAATTGATCCATTGACTGGTAACACGATTGAAGAACTATCACTCTATGTTCTATATCCTGCCAAACACTACATGACAGACCCGCAGCAAAACAAAGCAGTTTTTAAAGTTATAGAGGCAGATCTGGAACAGCAGATTCAACTTTTCAAATCACATCAGAAATTATTGGAAGCCCAACGGATCCAACAAAAAGTCCGCTTTGATCTCGAGATGATCCAGGAGTTGGGCTATGTCAACGGGATAGAAAATTATTCCCGTTATTTTGACGGCAGAAATCCGGGAGATGCGCCCTACACCCTGTTTGATTATTATCAGGAAACATATGGGAATGAGTGGTTGCTGATTATAGACGAATCGCATATGACCGTGCCGCAAATCCGTGGTATGTACAACGGCGACCGCGCGCGCAAAGAAGTCCTGGTAAACTTTGGTTTTCGCTTGCCTGCTGCTCTTGATAACCGGCCGCTGCGCTTTGATGAATTTTTACGCCGCATTCCTCAAACCGTTTACGTATCCGCAACACCGGCACAGTGGGAAGTTGAAAGAGCACAACATAACGCGACAACAATTCAACAATTGAACAATAGAGCAATTGAGCAGTCTGTTGTGGGTGCAAAAAAGTCCTTAACTGTTGAAAATGGTGGAGCGCAGAACATTCCTGCAGTAATTGAACAACTTATCCGCCCGACTGGCCTTATCGACCCTGAAGTTACGATCCGTCCGGTAGGTAACCAAGTAGCTAACCTGGAAATTGAGATCCGCGCCACCATTAGCAATGGTCAGCGAGTACTGGTCACCACATTGACCAAACGTATGGCCGAAGACTTGTCTACTTTTCTTGAAGAAAAGGGCATCAAAGTCCACTATCTACATTCTGATGTGCTGACGCTTGAGCGGAGCGACATTTTGGATGATTTACGAGCCGGAAAGTATGACGTCATTGTGGGCATTAATTTGCTGCGTGAAGGTCTTGATTTACCTGAAGTATCGTTAGTTGCGATTTTAGACGCGGATAAAGAGGGGTTTTTAAGGAGCGAAGTTTCCCTCATCCAGACTATGGGCCGGGCTGCCCGTCACGTATCCGGCCGGGTGATCATGTATGCAGATGTTGTCACCGGCTCAATGCAACGCGCAATTGCCGAGGTCAAACGCCGGCGTGAAATTCAGTTGGCGTATAATCAAAAACATAATATTACACCAACCGGTATCAGTAAACCAATCCGCGACAAACTCGTTACTACTGAAGAAACGGTTGATGATCCGGTGTTTGGTTCGACCAAAAGAAAAAGTGATGAGCGTAAGTTGCTGGAAATTAAAGACGAATCATTGACTCCGCAGGACGCAAAACGATTGATTAAAAAACTCGAAACCGAAATGCGTCACGCTGCCGCGAATTTGGATTTTGAATTCGCCGCCGAACTACGGGATCGAATTCGTGAGCTAAAACAGAGTTCAATGCTCTAATTTTTTATGCGCATCCTTAAGTCAACTGTACATATCCGTCATTACATACGGTGACTCTTGTTGCCTGATTATCATTTACGATCCAAAAACTTACCTTGTCGTAAGATGCGCGATCATAGGTAATTACATTTGCACGCGGAATTACATATTTATATTGATCATCCCCATATTGATAACTAACTCCAACCCTGAAAATCATCCGCCTATCCTTATCCGTATCAACTTCAACTCTTTCAACCTCTACTACTGTTGGCGTCGACCAATAGTCTCTATCGATAA
Organism: Patescibacteria group bacterium; assembly: GCA_003524845.1. GTDB lineage: Bacteria > Patescibacteriota > Microgenomatia > UBA10105 > UBA10105 > UBA10118. Next base: position 10,497 of record DQGR01000028.1, on the reverse strand, counting down.
CGATTTTACATCTGTTTTCTCCAAAAGAAGACACATTTGGAAAAACTTTGTTCATTTCTTCGTACAACGGTAAATGTAAGTCAGTGGGTAAAAGTATGGCATTGTCATCGGGTTCTAAATCCGCACTTAACGGCGTTATGGACTTTGTTTTTACTGTTTGCGGTAAAGCGCTCTCAGCTTCTATTTCACTCAGATACGAGTAAAACAAACACTGACCTAGTTGTAGAAAAGCCTCAATATAAGCCATAGTTGCCTGTACCGTTTGTTACTCCGGTATGTTACAATTCTTACGCCACGGGTACTCGTGGTCATTTTAGGTGCTCTGGAAAAAATTATCAAGGCCGAGGTGACGAGCAACAGGATAGCCTTGAAAGAGCGCTTACGCGACAAGTAATAATTATGGAAAACTTTATTCGAGTCAGAGGAGCCCGGCAACATAACCTCAAAAGTATCAATCTCGATATCCCCAAAAATAAACTGGTTGTCTTTACCGGCGTATCAGGAAGTGGCAAGTCATCACTCGCCTTTGACACGATTTATGCAGAGGGGCAGCGCCGGTATGTGGAATCGCTTTCCTCCTATGCCCGCCAGTTTTTAGGGATCATGAATAAGCCGGACGTTGATTCAATTGACGGGCTGTCTCCGGCAATTTCAATTGACCAGAAATCCACTTCCCACAACCCCCGGTCAACGGTGGGGACGGTCACGGAAATTTATGATTATTTGCGTTTACTGTTTGCCCGGATCGGACATCCGCATTGCCCCAACTGCGGCCGGGAAATTTCCCGCCAGTCGCCGGACCAGATTGTTACCTCAATTCTGACAAATGCCAACGATCTGACCGGTGTACCACAACGCCGATATTTAATCCTGTCTCCGGTTGTCAGAGACCGAAAAGGCGAATTTACGTCACTGTTTGAAAATCTGCGGGCTAAAGGTTACGCCAAGGTGCGCATCGACCGACAGATTTTTGATTTGTTTGATGTGCCGGTACTTTTGAAAAACAATAAGCATACGATTGAAGTGGTGGTGGATAAATTTGTCCTGGAAAAAAAACTACTGCGTGACAAAATCGCACTTTCGAATTTTAAAACCCGCCTAACCGACTCAACTGAACAGGCTTTGGGACTGTCTGATGGGCTAGTTATTGTCAGCGAAGTTACGGATGCCAGTTTTACCTTTCCTGATAAACCGAACGAGTTGCGCGATCATTTATTTTCCGAACGGTTCTCCTGCCCAATTTGCAATATCAGTATTGCCGAAATAGAACCGCGGATTTTTTCCTTTAATTCACCCCACGGCGCATGCCTCACTTGTTCCGGAATCGGCAGCTTACTTAAAATTGACGCGAATCTTGTCTTTAACCCAAACCTGACTATTTCCGAAGGCGGGATTTTACCGTATTCGAAAATGTTTTTTCACGATACCTGGTTTTCCCGGATCGTGACCACCATGGCCAATGAAAAACGAATAAACTTGCGAATTCCCATTGGCCAGTTATCTGCTGATGAGCGGAAATTACTACTCTTTGGTACCGGCGACCAGCTCTACACTGTGCGCGGAACAAATAGGATGGGACAGTTGACCCGGATCCACGAAACATATTCAGGGATAATTCGTGACCTGGAAAAACGCTTTAGCGAAACCGAATCCGAGTTTGTCAGGGGCGAAATTGCCAAGTTTATGCGTACCGAAATCTGTCAGGAATGTAAAGGCGCGCGCTTGAAAAAAGAAGTACTGGGGATTACGATCGAGCAAAAATCAATAGTGGAAATTACGCATCTGGCAATTGACAAAACACTTGACTTTATTACCCAGCTACCACAAAAACTATCCGCCCGGGAACAGATAATTGCTGCCTCGATCCTTAAAGAATTCAACACCCGGTTGTCTTTTTTATCAGCAGTCGGACTGGAGTATCTGTCGCTTGACCGGGGAGCGGCTACTCTGGCTGGCGGCGAGGCGCAGCGGATCCGCCTCGCCTCTCAAATTGGTTCCGGGCTTTCGGGCGTTTTATATGTACTGGATGAACCGTCAATTGGTTTACACCAGCGAGATAACCGGCGTTTGATAACGACACTCAAGAAACTGCGTGACCTCGGAAATACCGTGGTCGTAGTTGAACACGACCGGGAAATTATTGAATGTGCTGACTGGGTGTTTGACTTTGGCCCCGGAGCAGGAAACAGAGGGGGACAGGTAATCTTTTCCGGTCCGCCGCGTGAACTCTTAACTGCGTCATCTACTACTACCGGAAAGTATTTAAAAAATCCCAAACTTCTGGAGATCACTCATCAGACGTCGCTTCCGGAAGGAAATATAACGATTAAAGGCGCCCGCGGCAACAATCTTAAAAGTATTGATGTTTCATTTCCGCTCGGACAGTTTATTTGCGTTACCGGTGTCTCCGGTTCAGGCAAATCAACCTTAATTACCGAAACCCTGTATCCGGCGCTCGTTGAATCAAAACGGTATACGAAATTAAAGCCGGCCACATTTACGGAAATTACTGGAGTAGAGCTGATTGACAAAATAATTTTAGTTGACCAGTCGCCAATCGGCCGCACACCCAAAAGCAATCCGGCCACCTATACCGGCCTGCTTACTCAAGTACGCGACCTCTATTCGCAACTACCTGATGCGCGCGCCCGCGGTTACAAACCTGGTAGATTTTCCTTTAATGTCAAAGGCGGCAGGTGTGAAACGTGCGAAGGGGAGGGTCAAATCAAAATTGAAATGCAGTTTCTCTCCGATGTCTTTGTTAGTTGTGAAGTCTGCCTCGGTAAACGTTATAACAGCGAAACGCTCGAGGTTAAGTTTCACGGTAAATCAATAGCGGAAGTCCTGGATATGACAGTCGACGAAGCGGTGGAGTTTTTCCGCAATTTACCTGGCACGCATGAAAAACTGCAAACGCTTAAAGACGTGGGTCTGGGCTATATACATCTGGGACAATCGGCGCCGACGCTTTCTGGCGGCGAGTCGCAGCGGGTCAAACTCGCAACTGAACTGTCAAAACGCCAGACCGGTAAAACCGTCTATATCCTGGATGAACCAACTACCGGACTGCATTTTGCCGATATTAAAAAATTTCTGGAAGTGGTCGTGCGCCTGGTTGCCAAAGGCAATACCGTGATTGTGATTGAGCACAACTTGGATGTTGTCAAAAATGCAGATTATCTCATAGATCTTGGGCCAGAAGGCGGGGATAAAGGTGGTTATGTCGTCACTTCGGGTACACCTGATGAAGTTGCAAAACATCCGGCTTCTTATACTGGACAGTTCTTGCAGGAGATTTTAAAATAAAGTAACTTAAGGTTTACATTCCAACTTGTTTTATTCATGCGTATTCAAACTCTCCTTATAGCATTATTCCTCTTGCTGGTAAGTTGTACCAGGGCATACGCTGCCGACTTTAGCTTTGATTACGATGTCACCTATGCTGTTAAAGATACCGGCACAACGCACGTCCGGCAAAACATAACCATTACCAACGAAACCTCAGAGTATTATCCGCGCAACTACACCTTAACTATTTCCTCAAATTCAGTGGCGAATGTGAGTGCCCGCGACTCGGGATCAATTACTCCGGAGGTCGGTACTGCGAATGATGAAACCACAATTACGGTACCGTTTAACACTATTGCCGCTGGCATTCACAAGCAATTGTCCTTTACGCTTGAATACGATTTGGGTGAGGTAGCGACACTCAAAGGCGGTATCTGGGAAATAATTATTCCCGGTACTGAAAAAAAAGAAGATGTCAATTCTTACACCATCCAACTCACAACTCCTGATTCATTTGGTACGCCTGCCTATTTTTCTCCACCCAAAAAATCTCCTAACCTCATTTGGGAATGGCCAGAACATGGCGGTAAAGGCATAAGTGTTGCTTTTGGTGATTTGCAATCATTTGCATTTACCCTGCACTATCATCTGTTTAACGAAAGTGCACAAAGGCAGGTGCAGGAAATTACCCTGCCGCCGGATACCGCTTTTCAAAAAATAATTGTCAACAGCATTTCCGAAACACCCAAAAGCGTGCGGACTGACCCGGATGGTAACTGGCTGGCGACGTTTCCGCTTTCACCTCACTCAGAAAAGGAAATTATTGCATCCGGAAGCGCGTATTTATTTATTAAACCGCAGTCGGGTTTCAAACTGAAACTGAATGATGAAGAATATCAGCTTTATACCAAACCGCAGCTTTACTGGGAACAGTCAGATGAAATTACCACAAAAGCAAGAGAGCTCAGAACTCCAGAAGCAATCTATAATTTTGTCGTTTCCTATTTGCAGTACGATTACTCCCGTCTGGAACCGGGAATTGAACGCTTGGGCGCCAAAACTGCATTTAGCTATCCCAAGCGCGCAGTTTGCATGGAGTTTAGCGATTTGTTTGTGGCTCTGACCAGGTCCGCCGGGATTCCGGCGCGCGAGATCCATGGGTATGCCTACACAACCAATTCTCGATTACAACCGTTATCGCTCGGCGCTGATATCCTGCACGCCTGGGCCGAATATTATGACTCGAACCGACAGCTATGGATCCCGGTTGATCCCACCTGGGGAAATACGACTCATGGTGTCAACTATTTCCACCAGCTGGATTTTAACCATGTTGCCTTTGCTATTTTAGGAGTAAGTAGCGATTATCCGTATCCGGCTGGAGCTTTTCGCACTACTAATTCGCAAAAAGATGTGTTTATGGAATTTACCACCCCGGAATCTAAGGTACCGCAGCCTGAATTTTTACTGAAATTTCCCACGCTTATGTTTGCCGTTTCCGGACTGACTACCACGGTTCCGGTCACAGTGCTTAATACCGGAGCCGTTTTAATTCCAAAGCTTGCACTGACGACTACCACGTTTAACGCGCGTGCTGAAACCGAATCACAACTTCCACCCTTTGCAACTACTGTTGTTCCGCTGCAGATTAACCCGGGGATTGTGTGGGTTGGCGGAAAAACACTATTTACGGTAACTACCCAAGGCCAGGAATTTTCATCCACGATCACCGTTATTCCCCTCTATGTCCCGCTTGCCGCTGGCGCGCTCATCATTGCCCTGTTTGGTATACTGATGCTTCATGTCAAACGCAAAATTACGCGCTAAAATTTCGTCAGCTCCGAAACGTCCCGGAATCTACCGTTATCTTGATGAAAAAGGCGGGGTCCTCTATGTCGGCAAAGCCCTGCAACTTCAGGACCGGCTGAAATCCTATTTTCAAACTGATGTTTCAGCCAAAACCCGGCAAATGCTCACACTCGCCCGGAGTGTTAACTGGATTGAAACTGGTTCCGAGTTTGCCGCCCTCTTACTTGAGGCACGCCTCATTAAACTCCACCAGCCGCATTACAATATTGCCCTGCGGGATGACAAAAGCTATATTTATGTATTTATAAGTACTGGCGAAGAGTTTCCAATTGTGATTCTGGCGCGAAAGCCGAAACAGAACATTACTAAAGGCAAGTGGGAGCTGTGCGAAAATTTAAAAGGCGAGTACTTTGGTCCTTTTGCTTCCAACCGGGTGACCCGCGAGTTACTGCGCCGGTTGCGGCGCGTGGTTCCTTTTTGTCAGCAAAAACCCGGTGCCCGACGGGTGTGTTTTTACCACCATTTGGGTTTGTGTTCTCCCTGCCCGGCAGGAATCAGGAAAACCAGTGGAATTGAGTACCAGGAGTTAAAACGCCAGTATCGCTCCCAGATCCGCAAACTCGCGCAAATTTTATCAGGCAAACTCGATCTGGTGCAAAAAGAATTGACTAATGAAATGAACTCATTTGCCCAAAATTTGGAATTTGAAAATGCACAAGCCGCCAAACGGCAACTCCGACGTTTTGAATGGTTACTTGCATACCACGACACAACGAGCGCCTTTTTAGGCAACCCTAATTTTTATTTTGATGAGCAACATAAGGCCTGCGATGAGCTGCAACTATTACTTAAAAAACACAATGTCGTACTTGACTATCCACACCGCATTGAATGTTTTGACGTCTCTACTTTTGGCGGCACCGACTCATTTGCATCTCAAGTTGTTTTTATCGACGGTGTGCCGGAAAAAAAAGACTACCGCTTATACCGAATGCGCGCGCAAGGTAAACCAAATGATGTAGCCATGTTGGCTGAGGCAGTCAAGAGACGGCTAACCCACAAAGAATGGCCATTTCCGGATCTTTTAGTAGTTGACGGTGGTAAACCGCAGGTGAGTACGGTGAATAAAATCCTTGAGCAGAATACGCCAAAACTACCGCTGATTGGTCTGGCCAAACGGAATGAACAAATTATTATTTCCACTCACGACGGTTTTTCCACTATTACACTAGTCAGAACGCATCTGACATTGCAACTCATTCAGGCAATCAGGGATGAAGCACATCGTTTTGCCAATTCCAGACATCGCCGTGCACGCGCAAAACGCATATTGACGGAAGCCTTAAGAATATAGAAAATGATATACACGTATGAAACACCTGCTGCGGACGTATTTCTTCTACCTGGTTGCCCTGTTTCTGGCGACCCAGGTTTTCGGGAGCAGTTTTACACTTCCGGTTGACTTAAAACAATGGCTGATTGCAGCTGCTATGCTTTCCCTCCTGAATTTACTTCTTAAACCGATTTTAAACCTTTTACTGTTACCGATCACACTGCTGACCCTGGGACTTTTTTCATTTGTGATAAACGCCGCAGTTTTCTATTTATTCTTGCAACTTATGCCTCAGGCAAGTATCAGCGCCTGGACGTTTCCCGGCTTTACGATTGCCAGCTTCGCGGTACCTGCACTTGAACTGCCATATTTGGGTACATTGCTTGCGGTTTCGGTACTGGTGAGCGTCAGTACCAACTTTTTGGCATATCTGGTAGAATAACGCAACGGATGAAAAGTGAACCAAAGATCGTGTGTCTGGGAGGCGGAATTGGCACCGTGCAAATGCTCCGGGGCTTACGCCACTATACCCATAGTATCACCGGAATCGTTTCCATGGCTGATGATGGAGGCAGCGGTGGCAGACTCCGACGGCTCTACAGTATCCCTCCTCCGGGAGACCTGATTAATTGCCTAGCCGCGCTCTCAAACGCCGAACCCTTACTGCTTGAACTATTAAAGTTTCGTTTTAAAGGCGGACGTTGGGGCAGGGATGATTCGCTGGGTGGCCATAAACTTGGTAACCTGATTCTGGTTGCCCTCACCCAAATCACCGGAGATTTTAATAAGGCGCTGACTGAAATGCAGCGGATTTTCCGTTCCCACGGGATTATTTTACCCGCTACCAATGAAAATGTCTCCATTTGGGCTAAAACTGTTGAGGGGAGAACTGTCAGGCGCGAAGAAAATATTGATCTGGGTAAATATCCCGGCAAGCGTGAGATTGCTGAAGTGCACCTGGAACCGGAAGAAAATTCAAGTCCGCCGGAAGTGAAACAGGCGATACTGGATGCGAATCTCGTTATAGCCGGACCCGGAGACCTCTACACTACGATTCTGCCGATACTTCTGGCCCGGAATATTCAAACGTGCCTTAAAAAAACGCGCGCGAAACGTGTGTTTGTCGTGAACATCGCCAATAAGCCATTTGAAACTCCGCACTATCAGGCATCAGAGTACCTCACTGCGATTAGGAAACATTTACAGGTGTTTCCTTTTCAATCAGTCCTCGTCAATTCCAATACAAAACCTGCTATTCCTGAAAAATTGCATTACAGTTACGTTCCAATTGACCGCCAAAACATGCAGGCGTATAATTGTCAGATCATTACTGCCGACCTTGTCGATGAGGAATTCCCGTTATACCATGACCCGGAAAAAACCGCCCGGAAATTGATTTCTTTATTATGAAAGCTGTTATCCTGATCCTCCAAGTAGTTATTGCAGTTGCGCTGACTACCTCAATTCTGTTGCAGGCCAAAGGCTCTGGCATGGGTTCAGCCTTTGGTGACACCAGCCAACAATACCGCAGCAAACGAGGAGTGGAAAAATTACTCTACCGCGGGTCAATTATTCTGGCCGCGTTGTTTCTTTTGATTGCACTCATTAACGTACTCATGGGGTAGAATTACAATCCGTAAACTTCAAAGGAGGGCTAGTAGTGACCGTACCCAAGAAAATTCGAGTTGCGAGCTGGTTTATTGGCGGAATAGTCCGCAAGCACCACCGGAAAATCAGTGTGGGTTTTGTCGCCGGTATCGCCCTCGTGTTACTATTTCTGCATTTTGGGGCAACGATTACCAACCGGCTGACCGAACAGCACACAGTCATGGGTCTGGTCGGTTCATTCACTCCGACTGAACTTCCAGTTGAGATCCAGCGCTTACTCAGTATCGGGTTAACCGCAGTTGATGCCACCGGTGAAGTGAGTCCGGCGCTCGCAACGACCTGGACGGTTTCACCCGATGGCAAAGAATATACGTTTACACTGCGCACGGACGTGAGTTGGCATGACGGTAAACCGTTCACCGCTTACGACGTCAACTACAACTTACGTGATGTGGAATTTACAGCTACCAGCGACACTACACTGGTGGTGAAACTTAAAGAACCCTTTACTCCTTTGCCGTCGTTTTTATCAAAACCGCTATTTCGCAAAGGCTTGATCGGCCTGGGGTCGTACAAAATTTCTTCAATCCGGCTCAAAGGCGAGTATGTCTCTTATACCAAACTAACCCCGCTTGAACCGGATCTGCCGGAACTGGAAATCAAATTTTATCCTTCGGAAACTATGGTCAAAACCGCGTTTAAACTCGGTGAAATAACCATGCTTGATGATATCACTGACCCTGATCCGTTCAAAACATGGAATACGGTCATGCTACAGGAAAACCGAAAATTCGATCACTACGTCGGCATATTTTTTAACCTGAACAATGAATTTATCGCCGCCAAGAAAAAAGAGTTGCGTCAGGCTTTATCGTACGCAATTACCAAACCCGAAGAAAACCGGGTCGCGACCCCTTTGTCCACTCGATCCTGGGCCTATACAAACCGGGTTAAACAATATGAAAAAGATGAAGTTGCGGCGCATGAACTGATTGAAGGCATTGGCATCCAACCTGAAGACACGATAACACTTTCTACCTTCCCTGCATATTTTTCATTGGCGCAAACGATTGCCAGCGAATGGGAAGCCGTGGGCATGAAAACAAAAATTAAAGTTGAAAACAGTGTGCCCACTGACTACCAGGCATTGCTTGTTGCTCAGGAAATTCCGCCAGACCCGGACCAGTATCCGATGTGGCACTCAACCCAGAAAGAAACAAACATCACCGGTTATGCCAATCCAAAAATAGATAAACTCCTCGAGGACGCACGCAAGGAAACTGACCTGGAGAATCGGGAAGTCATTTATTACGATTTTCAACGGTATTTAGTCGAAGAAGCGCCCGCGATTTTTCTCTTCCACCCGGTGACGTATACGGTGACGAGGAAGTAATGCCTAAATATCTATTCGGGGTGGATGATAGATAACTCCAGGAATTACGCCAAATATTTTATCCATAATTGTCTTGCCCGCCACAAACCTTAAACCGGGAGTAAAACCAGGTAAGTGTAACATATCAGTACCTTTTCCCACTGTAACATAGCCTTGCCTATCTTCGTGCCGCAAGATTAAATATCGATCGCTATCTGGCGTTGACGAGTGAAAACCCTCGAGCGAAGTTGTAAAAAGCACATTCTTTCCCTCTGAGTCGCTTAACTTATTCAGTAAAGTGCTATGATCTTGACGCTCCCCGAACTAATAAAAAAATGTGGTTATCTTTTGTGCCGATTATCGGAAATCGTCCAAGATACTCTTTCATTAATAACTCAATCAAAATTTCCTCTAATTCTGCGGCTGATTTGGCGGGAAATCCGTCGGTAATATCAATAAACTGCCGTTGCAACATTACATTAACTCTATCCTTAATCGGAAGATCAATGAGCGATTGTGGTTCTTCTTGCTTATCATTCATATCATTTCATACTAGTATAAACCCAATAATTGTGTATCCGTGACACTTTCCACATTTTTTCAAAAATTGCGGTGCAAATTTATATCGAACCTCCAACCCTTTTCGATCACATCTTCAGTAGTTTTTAGTGAGCCCGGAGGGATTTGAACCCCCGACATTTGCGATGTAAACGCAACGCTCTACCAACTGAGCTACGGGCTCGTTATGGTGGGCAGGTGTATACTAAGTACTCTAACTAACTGAGCTAATCGTCCAATTTAACCACACGTATTTTACATCTAAACCAGGGAGCTGGGCAACCAGAAGTCAATTGCAAAGCCACAATTATGGCTTATAATGTAGGCAACTATGCGTAGGGGATTGTTGATATGCTCGTTCGTATTTATAATTCTAACCGGTTTTCTCCTTTCCTGGAAAAGCATTCCCAATCAGGAAGGCTATTTTGAAGTCTCGTGGAATTTTACCTACGAGAATTTTTCGCACTATCTACTGTCTAGCGTAGTGACGCCACTCAACTATCTGATATAGATAACCTCAATAGACTTC
>DQGR01000023.1 GCA_003524845.1 Patescibacteria group bacterium | reverse complement strand
GTGCAATTTTGCCCAGCGGCGGTTGCCATCCATGATAATGGCGATGTGGTGAGGGATGTTTTTCATAATTGTCATTCCCGCGCAGGCGGGAATCTATACAAATAATTTTGTGGATTCCCGTTGGAGTTTACCCCGTGCTCCGACACGGGGCGGGAATGACAAGATTGTTTATAAAAAAGATTTTAGTAGGTACTTGGATACAAAAGATTTTCCTGATCCGGATCTGATTATTCGTACTGGCGGAGAAAAGCGGTTAAGCGGGTTTTTACTTTGGCAAAGTGAGTACAGCGAACTCTATTTCACCGATACTCTAATGCCTGATTTTACACCGGAAAAACTGGATGAAGCTTTGGCTGATTTTACCCAAAGAAAAAGACGGTTTGGAAAGTGACAAATGTGGATTACACTCCAGATCCCAGTTTGAAGACGGTGTTCACTATCTGGGTGACCCAGAAGGCGACGACGATGATAATAAAGCCAATGACAGCGGCAGTCAGTTTACCCTTGGCTGCCTCAGCTTTTTTCGCATCTCCGGCGCTGGTCAAATAACTAAATCCCGCTGCCATCAAAAATAGTAGTAACCCAACTCCGGCAAAGGCGTAGACGTAGGGGAGAAGACAGGAGATGATTGAGCCCAGTCTGATCACGCCGCTGGCATCTGCTAAACATTCATTGTTTAAGCCGATGCTTGCAATCAGCGTGTCAAGGTTGATGATGTTGGCAGTGCCAGACCCAGTCGGTATACTGCCAGTTGATTGGCATGCTGTGGCGCATTGTGATTGCGTTTGGCCACAGTTGAGACAGTCGGTAAAGCAGGAGGGGTCGCCAGCACTGAACGCCAGGCAATAAGGAGGAGTAATACAAGTTTTTGAAGTTTGATTGCAGATTTGTCCTGAAGCTGCGCAATTTTCAACTGTATTGAAACTCGAACCATCGGGGGTACATTCCAAGATAGTATTGTTAGATCCACAGGCGCGAGTTCCCGGAATGCAATAATTAATGCAATCACCACCTTCAAGAGTATTTTGTGTGCAACCCGCAGGGCACCTTGAGGGGTTACAATAAGGTTGCGCGATACACGTTTGTGGCGCAGATGAATTATGTAAGTTGCATTCAAATTTGGTGGTAAACCACTCGCAAGTTTTTCCATCGGGAAACTCTGCTATAGCATTCGCGCCACAGCTCGCCACAGCTGTGCAAGAACCCAAAACCCCTGCAACAGCACCATTCCATTCACAATAAAAAGTTTGCGCCTGAGCGTTTTTAGGGAAAACTATGCTTAGGACACTTACTAATAAAAAAAAAGCTAATACTATTTTTTTCATATCATCCAAACCCCGGAATCACTAGAATGTCCACTCCGATTATACGCAAAATTACAGCAGAGAAAATTATCAAAAGCAGTCCGGCAACAGCGGAAACAAAAATCTCTTTGCCGCTATTTAATTTTTCCGGGTTGCCGCTTGACATCATCATCGTAAACCCGGCATAAAGCATCATCAAAAATGCAATGCCGCCGGCTATACCGATGGCAATTCTGAGTACGTTCTCAATAAATCCCTGTGGGTTGGCTGGAATACATCCGAATGGCGTATAAATGCCAGGTTTTCCAGGAAAAGTAACACCATTTACGCAATCATCACATTCTTGACCAGGCGAGAATGTGCAAATGTCAGTGACTGTAAGTTGACCACTTGTATCATCAGGAGCCGCTTGTTGACCTACAATAAACTCTGTTGAGCAAAGTATTGGTGCGGTAGCCTTAAAATCTGAGGCGTTACTGACTGCTAATGTAATTTTAGTCCCATCATCATAAGTTCTTGAGGTATTAATAGTTTGTGGATCCTGTGTAAGCGCAGTCGCCTCGACCCATGTACCATGGTTGACTGAAAAATATAGTTTAAACCCTTCATTTAAAGGTATACTTTTTACGGTAACAGAATACGATTCCCCACCCTTGGGTGGATTAGGATTGACTGATATTGAGCAACCGGTTCCAGTAAAACTATCAACTACAGGCACATTTATTGTGCATAAAATATTATTACTACCCGACATCTCTCCACCTTTTACCTCAATTTTTGCACTTTTTCCCGTTAAAAGACATTGAAGTTGAGTTACATCAGGAACTCTATTATCGCGCATTTTGAATTTAATCGTTCCTTGCTGACTAACAGTAAATGAAAAATCACGCGGAGACTCTTGCCAGCTACCTGTTTGGCAGTGCACTAAAATAGTGCGTACCCAACTTGGTGTTATGTCTGAAGCAATAGTAAATTCTGGAGGGACTCCGTTTATAAAACTTTGTAAATTGATAGGATTTGGGGTAAAAGAGCAGGAGGAAGCTGCATGAATAGGTAAAATTGCTGTCTTTGCAGTAATAAATACTACTAGTAGACTGCTAACTACAAAAACCGCTAACTTTTTAGCAACTTGCATGTAAGCTTTCTTTCTTAAATAGATTTTTCGAGCCTTATGAAATTTATTTTGTACCCAATGCATAGTAGATCCTGAAACTCTCCAAGAGGACTTCCCTCTGCGGAGGTGGCGCAGTTCAGGATGACACAGAACACGCATTTTTCTTTCCATTTCAGTCTAACAAAGGTCGGTTGATTATTTGACAAAAGGTTGTTTTAATGCTATACTTCGTTTAGTTTTACAGTACTCCACCTTCGGGTGGAGGTTTTTTTATACGTTCAATTTCAGTCCGAATATCTTCCAGGAATACGTATCTATCGGCTGCAAGTTTTAATTCCCAGGAGAGTGTTTTACGTGAGGAATATACAATAACCCGCTTTCCCAAGGTTTGGAGTTTTCTGGTTAGGTGCTGAAAGTCCGAATCACCACTAAATAGGATAATATCTTCAGTGCTTGTTCTATCCAAAAGCATATCCATTGTCATTTCAACATCAAAGTTCGATTTGAAGATGAATCCAGATGTACTTCTGATTTTTTTCAACGGTTTAGTAATTGCGACAATGCCTATATGATCGAAATACTCTAAATACCGTTTCATTTTCTCATCATGATCTTTAATTCCTGTATAGTAACGTACTTCAATAATTTCGTAGTCTTTTGTTAAATGTATTTTAGCTTTCACCCAATCAACGCTCCAGCCCAACTTGCGTTGTGTATAAAAAATATTTGCGCCGTCAATATAGACTTTTGCTTTTCGCTTCACCGTTCCAGTCTAACAAAGGCCGGGTAGGGAATCAACGGTAGTGATCAGTGAACAGAAATCAGAAAACTGTGATCAGCAAAAGACTGGGAAAAGAGTAGTATAGCGTAAAAAAGGTTGTAAGTTGTAGGTTGTGAGTTGTAAGAGAATTGATACTTTCAGAGAATTACTGTTTAGTTTGAGTGCGGGCGATCTGGCTGGCGTTCAAAATAATCAGACCAACGGTTTCATCGCCGCGCTGACGGAGTAGAACGTGATTGTCGATAGGAATTGTCTCAGTTGTATCCTGCGGACGCCTGAAACTTACATACAAGACGTCGGCAGACTGGTCATAATCAAACCAGACCGTTTTTTTGTTGGTGAGTTGTAAGAGTTGCGGTAGTGCCGCGTAAATAGAATTTACGATTTTTTGTCCATATGTTGTCCTTTTTAAGATACGGTTTGATATTTCGTGTCCGAAAGGCAGCAATAATAAAACCATCAAGATCAACTTCTTTATATACCACAATTAAATTACCAAGCCGTATATATTTCAGTAGTTGTATTCAAAGATGCCCTTGTTACTCGTTAAGACGAGCAAATGCAGTCCGGGCAGCTTTTCACTTGACAGTACCTGTTTACCTTCTGTTTTTACCACATACGTCCGGTTGGTCCAGCGCTCGAAAAATACAGTCAGTAAATAGTCCGGCGTTTTCCAGGTAGTAAGCATGGTGACGACACCTTTTTTATCTTTCAAACCGGAAACGGTCAGGATGCCTGAAGCAGTGGATTCGAGCGTGGGAGAGTACGTCAGTTCCTCAACCTTCAACTGGTCATAGAGCCAGGTATGAGCTGGTTTGGTAAGCAGAGTCAGGCTTTGGTTAAACGCATCTGAAAAGGTGTGGCTGACTTTTTCTTCAGCAAGTTGTTCTTCGTGGTGGATCAATTCACCACTGCCGGTGGCAGTGAGTTGGATAGAAAAGTTGGTGGGATTGACGGTGATCATCGCCTCGGGGATGATTTCCGGAAACTGAATTTCAAACGTGGTAGTTTTTGTTTCCTCAATATTTTCATGCTGGTCAACTGAGTAGTATTCCAAGGTATACGTACCTGCTTCACTAAACTCAAGTGGAGCAGAGTACTCCTGCCAGTCAGAGTTATTAAGTTTGTACAGGGTGTAGTCGACACCTGAGAAGTTATCGGTAGGAAGCATAGTCAGGTTAACTGCCGAAGGAAAGATTGCCTCATTGTCATTATTGTCTGGCAGAGCCAGATCCTGCTCCGCAGGATTCAATTGCTGCGAGAAGTCGTGGTGGGTCACCGGTGGTTCGGTGTCCAGACGTTCGCCAATTAGGGCAAAGTGAGTCAGATGTTGGAGTGTTGCTGAGGCGGTTTTGGTAGTTGAATTGAGGTCAGTAATTTCCGGTACCCAGTTCACTCCATCTTCACTTGAATAAATAGTCAGCGTCTCAGGATTGACTCGTGAGAGATCTTCATTCGAGTAATCAAAGGTGATTGAATAGAGCTGGTCAAGTGTCGTCACTGGCGTATTGAAGAAATTTTTCAAGGTAATAATAAATGACGTGCCTACGGATTCAAGCGTTTCAGAAACAGTCACAAAGGGTGCGAGCAGAATTTCAAGCTTAGTTTTTTCCTTAACTGCATTTTGGGGAAAATTGAGTTTGAGGTTTTGAAATTCAAAAAAGCCGCCGTTGGTTGGAAGGTCTGCATTGAGATCGGGGATTGGATGAAGCCAAAGGTAGTGACTGTCATTTCCATAATAAGTAATGGCATCTGTGTCTTCACCCACAACCCATGAGTAGTTCGGCCAGGGGTCAGTAGCTTCACTTTGCCAGCCAAATGGATCTGTCAAACCATCCGGAATATTATCCTCAAAGTCTCCATCCCGGTCTTTATCCTCGATGACCATGAAGTGGAGGTGACTCCCAGATTCACCTGGAGGTTGGACATTACCGGAAAACCCAACTCTGCCAATCATCTGACCTTGAGTGACATTCACGCATTGAGTAGTGGAGTTGATAACTAAGTCAGTTGACTGTAAGTGATAGTAACGAGTCTGATAGTAATTTCCGTGGTTAATCAGAATTGCATTGTCGCACGCACCGCAATCATTTTTGAAAATGGCGCAGCCAGAAGCTGCGGCGAGAACTGGTTCACCAATCGTAGCTCCAGCCGATTTACCCCAGTCATATCCGTCGTGAGAGGAATAAAATCTTTCGGGTATCTTCAATCCATCAAAACTCAATACACCAATTGAACCTTCAGGTTCAATTCCACCAATACTTAACAAAGGATACTCATGATCAAAATAGGAGTTGATTTCTAACGCCGCTTTATCAAAAGGTAAATTACTTGATTGATGATTCCACGGCAGTTCAAGAAATGGAGTAGGTGGTAGAGGAGGTGGAACATAGTTAGCGATAACCCTGACAGTAAAAAATCCAGACGCAATAAATGGCAACTCGTGGTTTATCCCCAGATATAATCTACCGGTTTGGAGAACTGGAAAATTGAGGGAAAACCCGACATAAAATGGATTACTTGAACCAATTCGGGCAATCAATGACCAACATCGCACTCCGGGTAACGTAAAATTTGGACCAGCTACACATCCCGGATCACCGGGAGTTGCAATCCACGGTACAGTCATGCCTTCGACATAAAGAGCTGCACTGGTATCGCTCAGTTGCCTGATAGTAAGGTAATCTCCAATACGTACATCAATTCCGGTATCAACGTAGGGATTTGCTGGAGTTAGACCATAGTCACGAACTGTAGTTTCAAGGGCTAGAGTTTGCTTAATTTGTGTAGAAGAGAAAAGAGATAGTAATGTTAAAACGCATACCAGCTGTATAAATCGTTTAAATCTCATAACTCACCCTAACCGTTCGGCTGAGCTCACGGCCGAAGCCCTCTCTTATCTTAAGAGAGGGAACCGGTGGCGCACATTACTTGTTATTCTGTATACGAAATGAATGGGCGATTTGGTCAAGTATCGAATATTGAGATGCGTCCTCAGTCGATAGAGAATACACAGTGTATTGGAAAAGAATAAAATATGTTTTTTGATTTTCTATATACCCGAGTTTTATTGGTAGATTATTTATTTGTATGCTAGATTCTTCTTTAAAATTAATTTTATTTAGTTCTTCTAAACTTGTTACGTAATCATTAAGGTTATTGAAGTTTGTGCTGTTTTGAGAGATTCTTATTTGTTTTGTTTGGTTTCTAATTATTACTGTTCCAAACTTCTCTTCCACCTCAAACCCTTCTGGTATTTCGATCGTAAACCCGCCCATGACAGAACTGGCGGTAAAGGATTTTGTTTTGGAAGCAGAGAGAGGAGGAGGGTCGACAGTTTTATTCTGAGATGCGCGATTGAAAACGCCGTAGCCTAAGAGTTCCAGGATCAGCCAAAGGCCGACTAGACCCACGAGTATCAGAATTTTATAGTGGTGTTTTTCATGGGGTAAATTAAAACCGGAAGCAGTGCGTTTGGCTATGGGCATGGTTAATTCAGCGTACTGCGAATTACAGTGTGGTGCAAGTAGGAAATGGGGTCAGGCCTTAAATGCGTTAAAGGCCTGACCCCAATCAAGTTAGGAGTACATAAATAGATTGGAAATGGATGGTATACTGAAGACAATGCCAAATTTTCAATTTTCAATTTTCAATTTTCAATTTCAAGCTTTGAACTTCAGATTTTTTATTGCGTTGTTCATGCTTTTTTTACTCATCCCGATTGTGGTTTATGCTGCAGAGTGCGAGACCACGTGCGGCAGTGTTGACGAGTGTACGAAAAAAATCACCGAGTGCCAGAAAATCTGGGAAGACGTGCAAAAAGCCAAAGAACCACACGAGGCATCACTCAAAAAAATGGAGTCAGACATCGCCTCATTTCAGCGCCGAATCGTCGGCATTGGTTCCGAACTCAAACAAAAAGAAGCTGAAATTGCCGAAAATGAAACAGACCTGGCCGGTCAGCAGGAACTTTTAGCCCGCCGCGTTCGGCAAGCCTATATTCGCAGTTTTGGTACGAATCCGATTTTTCTCATCTTTGCCAGCAACGACTTCAGCACCAATTTACGCGCTTTCACGTACCAGCAAGCAGTGGCCAATGAAGACAAGCGGGTGATCGTGGACATTATCGGCTTTATTAAAAA
>DQGR01000102.1 GCA_003524845.1 Patescibacteria group bacterium | reverse complement strand
CGCCAACTGGCGGAGAAGCAATCCCGTGCGAGATTGCCGCGGCTACTGACGTAGCCTCGCAATGACGAAGAGCATGTACGTTAGAGAATTATTTCCTATGCAACAATTTGAAAAAAAAGAATTAAAAAAGAAAAGCGAAAATATTTCGGATTGGTATACGGATGTTGTCCTTAAAGCAGAGTTAGCTGACTATGCGCCGGTTAAGGGCACCATGGTGATACGTCCCTACGGCTATGCGATCTGGGAACGGGTGCAGGAAATTCTCAACCGGATGATGAGAACCAAAGGTGTGCAAAACGCCTACTTCCCCTTATTTATTCCCAGTTCGTTATTAGAAAAAGAAAAACAACACGTTAAGGGTTTTTCACCTGAACTGGCTATTGTCACGATAGCTGGTGGTGAAAAACTAGTTGATCCGCTCGTGGTGCGGCCAACTTCGGAAACGATAATGTATGCCATGTATGCGAAGTGGATTCACAGCTGGCGTGACTTACCACTACTTATAAACCAATGGAATAATGCAGTTCGTTGGGAAAAACGTTCGTATCTATTTTTACGAACTACTGAATTTTTATGGCAAGAAGGACATACAGCGCATGAAACCGAAGGTGAAGCGATCGATATGGTGCTTGCCGCATTGGAGTGGTATCAAAATACATACCAGGAATTTTTTGCAGTTCCAGTAATTTCAGGTCGCAAAAGTACATCTGAAAAATTTGCAGGCGGAAAAGAAACATATGCTATTGAGGCTCTTATGCCAGATGGTAAAGCGTTACAAGCTGCAACTTCACATAATTTAGGTCAAAATTTTTCAAAGCCGTTTGTAGTGTCATTTCAGAATCGTGAAGGGAAGATTGAGTATGTTTGGCAAACATCATGGGGATTTTCTACTCGCGCGTTAGGCGGTTTATTTCTTGTGCATGGAGACGATCACGGCCTTATTTTGCCCCCCAAAATGGCGCCGTTTCAAGTCGTGATTATTCCGATTTTCAAAAAAGGCCTGGAGCAAAGCGACCTCATTACCTACGGCCAATTATTAGCTGAGGATTTGGAAGCAAAGGGTATTCGTGTCATGTTTGACAAGGGAGATAACCAGAGTGCCGGACGCAAATTCAATGCCTGGGAAGTCAAAGGTGTACCACTCAGAATTGAAATCGGCGAGCGCGAAATGCACGACAAAACTGTAACTCTCGTTAAGCGAATTGATGGAGAAAAATTTACCATTGCCAGAGCACAGCTGGGCCAGGAAATTTTGCAACTGCTCGACTCAATCCAACAGGAATTATTTCAAAAAGCATTAGAATTTCTCAAAAGCAACATCCGCGAGGCAAATTCTTACGATGAATTCAAAGCAATAATGCAGAGTAAACGCGGGTTTATCAAGGCCTTCTGGTGTGAATCTGCCGAGTGCGAGGCAAAGATTAAAACTGAAACCAAAGCCACCACCCGCTGTTTGCCGTTAGACGCAGCTGAAGAAAAAGGTGAATGTATTTACTGCAAAAAAGAGGCGCATCACCGCTGGTTCTTCGCCCAGGCATATTAAAGATTCTTAGATTGTAAAGATTGCAAACTTGAACTTAAAGTTGCTGAATTTTACTTTTAAGAATTTTTCTCATATATTAATATATGAGAAAAATATGCCCCACGTTTCTAAAAAACCACTGGAAAAGGACGTTTACCATCAGATAAGTGAAAACCTCAATTGGTTATTGACGGATATAAGGTCAAAAGAATTAATGAAACTTTTCCTCTATGATTTTTTTACAAAAACTGAAAGGCTTATGCTGGCTAAACGATTAGCGCTGGTTTTATTAATTCACCAGAATTATGATGTTGAAATTATCACTAAGGTTCTGCACGTGAGTACCGCAACTGTGTATCGAATGCGCGAGTGGGTTGATCGAGGTGGGAGAGGCTTAAAAACGGCTTTAAATAAGTTAGTTCACAGAGAACAAATGCAAGGTTTTCTAAGAAAAATAGAAAAGTTGACTGCGGATATTTTTGAGCGAAAAACTATAAGAAAAGCAATTTTTCGTAAACAATAATTTTCATATATTAATATATGAAAAAGTACATGAGTTAAACTGTCATTTAATGAAGATGCTTTTGACCTTATTTGCATAATTTACTCGTACTTTTTGGGACGTTTGTATATGATTAATTGCAAAAACAATCTCCTCACAGTATACTCGAAAGCGTAATGTTTACCATCGTCACCCATAAAACTCCGGATCTCGATGCCATTTGCGCGGCGTGGCTCATCAAGCGATTTCTGCCCAACTGGCAGGAGGCGGAGCTGGCCTATGTTGCGGCGGGAAAAACGCTTCGTAACGAACTGGTTGACAGTAATGCGCATGTCTGGCACGTTGATACCGGATCTGGTAAGTTAGACCACCACCAAAGTGATGCCGATACCTGTGCCGCGAAAAAAGTATACGAATATTTGCAAACCGAAATTTCTCACGGTCAAATCTGGGAAGATGAAGCGCTGGCGCGCATCGTCGAAGTCGTCAATTTTTTTGATCACTTTAAAGAGGTGACCTTGCCCAACCCTAATGCCGACATTCACGTATTTCAGGCAGTTGCCATTATTGACGGGTTTAAAGTCCTGTATCCGGAAAACGACCAGCAAATTGTGGATTACGGGTTTGCAATTTTAGATGCAATTTATAAAGTCATGCAGGAGAAAGTCTGGGCTGAGAAAATTATCGAAACTGATGGAATTCAGTTTGCCTCTGGGTGGGGTAAGGGAATTGCGTTTGAAACTTTAAATGATTCGGTATTGAAAGTTTCGCAGAAAATGGGGTATCAGGTGGTAGTACGTAAGGATCCGCATAAAAAATATATCCGTATCAAAGGCATGCCGGAAACTGTGATTGATTTTACCGGTGCATATGAAACGCTTAAAAAGCTCGATCCGGAAGCGACCTGGTATTTACATCCGAGCAAAAAGATTTTGTTAAACGGCACGACTAAGAACCCGGACATGCGGCCGACGAAGTTAACTCTGAATGAGATTATTGAAGTTTTAAAAAAATAGCCGGAAAGGAGTAAAAATCATGGATACGGAAATTATCAGAATCGAAAACCCGGATGCCAAAAATCTCATTTTTGGCCAGTCGCATTTTATTAAAACCGTTGATGACTTACATGAAGCACTGGTTGCCGTAGTGCCGGGAATTCAGTTTGGCTTGGCCTTTTGTGAGGCTTCAGGTCCGCGCTTGATTCGAACATCCGGTAACAGCAAGCCGATGATTGATTTAGCCATACTTAACGCACAAAACGTTGGTTGTGGCCACACTTTTTTCATCTTCCTCGATAACGCATATCCGATTAATGTCTTAAACCAGATTAAACAGGTGCCGGAAGTGTTACGGATATTTGTCGCCACGGCAAATCCATTACAAATAATTGTCGCCGAAACCGAACAGGGTCGCGGGGTTTTAGGCGTGGTTGACGGCGGAGCGCCGCTGGGAGTAGAAACTGCGGAAGACGTGCCAAAGCGGCGAGAATTACTCAGGAAGTTGGGTTATAAACTCTAAACTATGATCTGTGTTTTTTGCCAGATTATTGCCCGCAAAGCACCAGCTCTGGTAGTTTACGAGGATCATCTGACGATTGCCTTTCTTGATAAATATCCCCAATCCCGGGGACATTTACAACTCGTGCCAAAGATTCACGTCCGCTGGATTTATGATTTGCCGGAAGCGGAAATTGGCCGTTTTTTCACTACCGCAGCCAAGATTACTCGTGGTATAATACCGGTATTAGGAGCCAATCACGTATCGTGGGGAACCTTTGGTCAGGAAATTCCCCATGCNNTGCGCATTTGTGGATTGTACCGCAATACGCGCGGGAAATAAGAGTAGCCGAGGGTGTGACAAGACTCAGGCAACCGCAGTCAGAAACAGCTGAAATTTTAAAGCGCGTACTAAATTAAAAATTGCAATTTTACATTTTGTCGTCCAAAGGACGATC
>DQGR01000053.1 GCA_003524845.1 Patescibacteria group bacterium | reverse complement strand
CCCGAACGCTCACTTTGTCATCCCGAACTTGTTTCGGGATCTAAAGCGCTTGAGATCCTGAAATAAATTCAGGATGACAGTACGCTGTCAATTTTGCATTTTGCTTTTTGCATTTTAAACTAATGAGTATGTCCCATCTCCAAGATTGCGTATTATACCTGAGAGTTCAAGCATGGTTAAAATGGTACCGATGTGTGAAGAATCCATACCGCTTTCACGTACCAGGTCATCAAAGTGTAATGTAGACGCGGCAAGCATTGCAACTATCCGCTGTTGTTCTGCATTAAGTTCGCTATGTAAATGACGGCTGTTTGGGGTAGTTTTCTGCTCCAAACTCAGTTCTTCCAAAATATCCTGCGCGCTGGTCACCAGTTTAGCTCCTTGTTTAAGCAGTTTAACTGGACCGGCTGATAAGTAACTATTGATTGGACCCGGCACGGCAAATACATCTCTCCCTTGCTCAACTGCCAGTCGGGCGGTGATTAAAGACCCGCTATCTTCCGCGCCTTCGGTGACGAGGACGCCGCACGAGAGTCCGGAAATAATCCGGTTGCGGGCGGGAAATAAACCCCGGGCTACCAGTTGTCCCGGTGGTACTTCAGAAATGATTGCTCCGCCTTTTTCAATAATTTCAGTGTATAAACTTTTATGTTCAGGCGGATAGACAATATCTACGCCGCAACCCAACACGGCAACCGTGACTCCGCCGTTTCCAAGTGTAGTCCGGTGCGCCACACTGTCAATCCCACGCGCCAGTCCTGATACAATCACGATTCCGCTTGCCACGAGTTCACTCACCAGTTTTACGGTAATTTCTTTGCCGTAGCTCGTTGGTTTTCTTGTGCCGACTACACCCAGCATCCGTTCGAATTTTTGCGGCAATCTTCCTTTTATATACAAAGCGAGCGGCGGATCAGGAATTTCCGCCAGTGGTTTTGGATAATCCTCATCAACCCGGGTAATTACGGTGATTTGCTTACGCGCCAGTGTCTCAAAAAAATTGGCTGCGGAAAATTCCTGACGAAATGCGATGAAGGCTGAAGTTAATTTATTCCCAAGACCAGTAGCCCGCAACTTTTCTTCGGAAGCCTGCCAGGCGGAGAGTGCACTGCCGAAGTAATCGCTCAACAACTTAAAGCGCAACGGTCCAATTCCGCGCATCAGGGAAAATCCAATACATGCCTCCCGCTCAGTCATCATATTTAATCTAACATAAATCTCAGTATTTCTATAAGGCTCAGCTTTGCGACAAAGCTGAGCTTTAATTACAAGACTGGTTTCTTGACTCCACTCACGTTTACTGGCATGCTGTAAGTAAGATATGCGTACATTTGACCCGCATTTGTTTTGGCGTGGCGCAATTGAACCAATTAGCCTGGGCGTACTTGGACTTATTGTCACTTCAATTGTAATTGGTACTGTCGCCGTCATCCGTACCGCCACCTTTGATATCAGACAACGCGCCCGGACGTATCCGACCTGCCCAAGTTACTGTTTAAACGATTGTACCGAACAAAATGACACGCTTGTTTGTCTTGCTTATTGCACCGAGAATTTAATCAAGGATTGCACCTATGGTTGCCAAGAAACAACCGGCGGCGGCGTCTGTAAATCTGCTCCCCCCGCAAATGTATGCACTACTTCACAAACTTACCGATGTAACGGCGCTACTTCTGAATACTGTGCGGTCAGCGGTCAACCGCCCGCGTCTTCAACTAATTGTGAATTCGGCTGTAGCGATGAAAATGGAAAATGCAAAGTTGCCCAAACCTGTCCAAGTCAATGCATAAAGGGTTGTTACCCTGACAATACCTGCCAGGCGTATTGTTCTTCAGAGATGGAGAGTGAATGTGCTGCCAAAGGAACTACGTGCAATGCAACACTAACCGGCGGCGTGTGTAACGCTTCGCCTGAACCGGTGCAAGCAACCGGTGCTTCGTGTTATTACGGCGATTCTTCATGTGCAAATATTGGCCGCTATTCAGCATCCGGTTGTTCTTCTTCTTGTCCTGTCGGTACCGGCCTTGCTTCCTGTTGCAGCGATCTCATTCCTAAGGCTCCCATCAAAGTCGGTGATAGTTGCTCCCAACCCCACGGCCAGCCAGTAAACGGCACTATTTATTGTTGTAATGGAACTGCGCAAGGTGGCCAATGTGCTGGCTCAGTTGCGCATTATCTAGGTCAATCAAATGCTTTACCACTACATACTTGGTGTGAATGGGGATTCATTGCTAGTTGCAGCCGTTGTCCTAATGGAGAAACTTACTCACTTAATAACAAAGATTACTGCGGTAAAGCTCCGCCGGAAACTACAACGACACCAGTTATCCAACCAGCGGTCACATACACCAACCCACTTGAAAGCGTCGTTTCTACAATTATCGCTAATNNGCTAATGACCCGGCATACTATCAGGAACAACTGACACAATCCTTCCAGGCTGGCCAGATCACGGCTCAGTGTCAAGGCGATGTGGTCTGCAATTATTTAGTCACCAATGCACTTGCCAATCTTGAAGCAGACCCGTATCTCCTTGGCCAATCAAACCTAAACCGGTTTGGTGCTGCAGTGGGATTGGGCGGACCTGCTGGAGCGGCAATTGGTGCGGCAGGCATTGGAATCTATGCCACTGGTGGACAAATTCTCCAGTACGGACCGCAAATTGCTGCAGCCGGGACCACTGTTGCAACTTTTGGTCAACAACTCTACCAAACTGCTCAAAATGTCTACACCCAACTCGGCCAAAGTGTGGCTGTAAAAATCTCCACTAGTTTGCAAGGCCAAAGGCTTATCGCGCAACTTGAAACGTGCCTGGCCAACGCCGTATGCAGACTCACATTAGATCTTAGTGGTCTTGACGTAGCTGCGTATCCGCTGGCAAACGCGGGTTTACGGAATCCGTATCTAATTTCAGGTCCATTACA
This sequence comes from Patescibacteria group bacterium, assembly GCA_003524845.1. Taxonomy (GTDB): domain Bacteria; phylum Patescibacteriota; class Microgenomatia; order UBA10105; family UBA10105; genus UBA10118. The sequence goes on along the minus strand of DQGR01000053.1, from coordinate 3,485 downwards.
AAATACACCCAACAATCCAAAAGTCGTACTTATCGATACACAAGTTGCTCAGGAATTCCAAAATACAGGTCAGGTTAGACTAAGAGGGGTGTTATTCACCAACCCTGGTTTTACACCTGAAGAAACTTTAATGTCGCAACGACTTGCTGGTGCACTCACGGGCGAGTCTGGAATAACACCAGTTATTGTAAACGATTTAGAGTCTGCAGTAGCAACATTGTTGCGATTGCCACCAAGCCAAAGAGAGTTATATATAGATGCTCATGGGGTAGTAACTCCAACTGGTATGTATTTACAAATGGGAGGACGAAATTATACTGCCGGAGCACTAGCAGATGTTTTAGTCGAAGCTGGATTACCAAGTAACTGCGCGATAGGACTTCATGTTTGCCAAGCTGGTACTCAGTTTACTCCTGGCGTTCCTAGTTTTGGACAAATTCTCTCGTCAGACTTAACAAATGCTGGAATCAGAAACGTTTCGATATATGCCGCACAAGGCGATGTAATAATTGAATCCGTCATACAATCTGGAAGAACGACTACTGAAATTTATGTAGTAGATATGTTTAACGATAAAATACAAAACGGTTTCAGGCAGATTATCAATGGTACTATTATAAATTAATTTATGATCGAACTTCTGATCGATGCTAATACTTGGCCAAGATTTAAGTTTACACAGACTCAAGTTGATATACTTGTGCCGCACTATAGTATTACTCGGCCACTTGACACATTAACTCATATAAACGGAATTTCAATTGGCGAACTCGAACAAAAAATGAGACCGGGTGTAGATTCCCGATCGGGATTTATCGGACACAACGAGAAACTTATCGAATTACTGAAAGCAGATGATGAATTGACTCGCACACTAGGATTTACATGTTCCCAAGTTGTCTTTCCATATTTTCTTGCCACAAAAGCGTTTTTTAATCATCAATGGGGATTTTGGCTAAATGATCTTCCTTATGTACTAGGAGCAAGAATATATGGTGGAAAACAATATTCTCCACTTAATGACGGAACGTACACAAGAACTGAACTGATTATAAATAATATAACAGACCCACAGCCACTCGATGTATCTCTTTTAACTATACAGATGGCTGCACAAATCGGATTTTTTGGTGGAAAGAAAGTATGTCATCGAATAGATCCACAAGCCACCGTAGATTTTTTCCACCTTACACCGCTGCGTTAAAACTTTACAATTTGCAACTTAACTCAATTTCCCTCCTTGAATTCAGGAGTCGGGTATGAAATTATTAATCTAGAATTATGTTAGGTAACGAACCAGCAGCAGCGCCGAATGGCAAACGCAGCATTTATTTTTTCATAGAAAACCGGCCGTTTTTGGTATTTGCAATTATTGCGGTCATTTTTCTCGGCATCTTTGCCTATTTTCAGTTGTATCCCCGGCCAACCCGGGTGGTCACTACAATTGGCGTGGGCAGTAAGCAAGTAGCCGCGCAAAAAGCTCTGGTAATATTCGCGGTCACCGCAAGCGCCGCAGATCGCAATTCCGCTGCCACCCAGGGTGAAGCCAAATTTGTGGATGTAATGAATATGGTTAACTCCTACCAACCAAGCTCGGCCAATAAAACTGCCTATCGGGTGGCGCCGCAGGTCGTTAACCAGTTGACCGGGGAAACGAACGGTTTTCAGTATGTAAGCGGGGCGCAAATCACGCTTGAGGGGGTTGCGAATGTCACAAACCTGGTCCGGCAGCTCAATGAAAAAGATGCGACCGTCGCCCAGGTGCGGTTTTTACCACAGGATGAAAAAGCGATTGATAAAGAAGTCAGGGAACTTGCAATAGCTGATGCCAAAGTCAAAGCCGAACAGATGGCTGCCGCATCCGGAGCCCGGCTCGGCAAAGTTTTAAATGTCACCGAGCAGGCCTCAACCGGAACTACCGGAACTTCGGTGACGAAGGAACAACAGGCCAGTGTTGCCGGCAGCTTCTCAGATATCGAGATCCAGTCAGTGGTGCAGGTGACGTTTGAACTGAAGTAAGTTACCATTCCTCTACTACCCAACCAACTACAGCTTCAATTGTTTAAGATCATTTCAACTGTTATAATTGTAACATGTACAACTGGAGTATTGACAAACGCGCTCTCAAAAAACAGTCCACTGCGTGGAGGTTGAATCAGCTTTTAAATTTTGGTCTGAACGGAGAGAAATTAAATCTGAACCTGATAAAAAAACACTGGAAGTTCCTTTCACTTGACCCGGCACGCAAAAAATTCCTCAGGTTGCTTATATGGGGAAAACCATCTTAACTAGATACCTGCAAATCGCGCTTTCGTTACTGCAACAAGATTCCGTTTTCCGTAAATATTTTTATCTTACTGGCGGAACTGCACTTGCGGAATTCTATCTACACCATCGCTATTCAGAAGATTTAGATTTTTTTAGCGAAACAGACATTGATAAGCTCTGGATAAATGCAATGGCTAATAAGTTGGGAAAAACTTTGCATGCCAAAAAAGTAGATATTCAGCAAAATTTTAATCGGAATTTAGTCTTTCTGACTATTGAAGCCGAGATCCTGAAGTTGGAGTTTACGTATTTCCCGTTTCCGAGAATTAATACGTTGCAAGTAAAAAATCAGCTTCCGATTGATTCACTTCTTGATATTGCCGTAAATAAGTTTTTTACGATTTATCAAAAACCTTCATCCCGGCATTTCATTGATTTGTATCTCATTCTGAAAAAAACGCCGATACAACGGAACGAGCTATCTAAACTGGCCAGGAATAAATTTGATGTAGTTATTGATACTTTGCAGCTTGGGAGTCAGATGGTAACCGCAAATGAAGTCACTGATCTACCACGTATGCGAGTGCGGCTCTCAGAAGCTACCTGGAGAAGTTTTTTTATGCAAAAAGCTTTAGCACTCAAAAAAGAACTCACCGTTTAAACCACGCTTCGAGAATTTTTTTGGCAACCGGCGCGGCGACTGAGGAACCTTCCCCACCTTTTTCAACTAATACGGTAACCGCAATTTCCGGTTCCCCGGTAATGGTATTTTCTTTTTTTGCAACGCCTGCTTGCTCAAGCAAATCTTCTGGTACCGGCGCAAAGATAGTAAACCACGCGTGTGTCCGGTTTTCCGGATCACCAAACTCAGCCGTACCGGTTTTACAGGCCGTAGGCACCTGAAAGATTTTGGCGCTGCCGCTGTCGCCGGATAACTGTTCCTTGTACACGGTAAAATCAAACAACGGGTAGCCGGTCCCCTGGTAACTCAATTCACTTCCTCCAGTACAGGCACGAATCATGCCTTCAGTGACGGTCATAACTGTCTCCAGCTTGAGCCGTAAATCATCACATACGTGACTGCGCGCGCTCCCAAACTCCGGGTTTTGACTCAGAACAGTAAACGGACACAAAATCCCATTACTGGCAATTGCGTTGGTCCAGCGGTTTACTTGTAACGGCGTTGTCTGTAAATCCCCCTGGCCAATTGCAATGTG
>DQGR01000019.1 GCA_003524845.1 Patescibacteria group bacterium | reverse complement strand
AGTTTTGAAATGAGTTCTATTAAGCAATGATAATCTCCATCTCCTGCAACAATAATAGCTTTTTCGTACTTTTTAAATTCAATCATCGTGTGCATTACTAGTTCGGCATCAACATTTCCTTTAATAATAATTTTATTTCCTTTTTTATATTCCAGAGTTGGTTTAAAAATCAGTAAGTATCCTGCCTTCTGCAATTTTGTATAAAGTGCTTCATTTCCCGCCACATAACCAATAAAAATAAATACTTTTTCCACTTTGTATTTATCTTTTAGATAAATGAAAAATTTAGCAAAATCCAGCTTCCATCCAGTGTAGTATTCACGATCATTTTTTCCTTTTAAAGAATTTCTGACAGACAGATTAAGGTTTTGACTATCTATGAATGCACATACTTTCATGCAGCTAATTGTACCATGAAGAGGCGTGTTTATTTAAGCTTTGGTGAAGCGCTAAACTAAACCGAAGCTTAGCTTTGGAGAACGACTTTTTCCAGCAGTATCTCGTCGTACTTCTCCCCGTTAGACCTGGTCTTACCAAGCGCTTTCCCGACCTCAGCAAACCCCAGTTTTTTATACAGCTCCCAGGCTGGAACCTGCGAAGGAGTGACGTAGACACGAAGCTTTTTCACCGCCGGATCTTTTTTGATTTCCCGCTGGATTGCTTCCATGAGCTTTTTTCCCAGACCTTTTCTGCGGTGTGGTTTTCGAATAAACATGCCCCAAATCGCTACCGTTTCTTTATCTTCATAAAACAAGCCATTCATGCCGGCAAGTTGACCATCAGTCCAAATGGTGAGAATCGCCATGGTGGCGGATGCGGTTTTTTCTTTCCATTCATTGTCGTTACGCCGGGATAATTCCTCAAGGGTTTGCGAGTACGCATGCGGTTCTTCGGAAAGCATTTGCAAACGAAGTTTTTATAAATCTTCCAGTCGGCGCGGGTAAGTTTTTTAATTGCACTATTCATTTGCAATGGATTATAGCAAAGTAAAGAGCGTCGAAGCACTGAGGATTACTTACATGTTTAATACTTCCAGCACTTTGTAGAGGATAACACCAGGCCAAAAGACGGCCTTAAAAAATCCGATAATTCCTTCTGGAACCGTAGCGGCGTGCTGGATAAAATACACGAGCGCACCGAGCATGCCCAAACCATAAATTGCGCCTGAACCGGCATTGTTTTTCATATACCCCTCCGTTTCATTTTTTATTTATTTGTTTCCATAACCAAACTCCAAGTAGAATTAAATCTGTCAAGAGTACAATCCAAAATATGAACATAAGTAAACCAAATCCTCCCATCATTCCTCCAAAACTTCCATAACTCATCATACGATTACCACCTCCCTCTTACTTATTATATATTTCCTCATATTTGTTACTCACGTTTCTTTTTCATCTCTTCCTCGAGTTTTGGTGAAACTGGCCAACAATTTTAACCAAAAACTAACAATTTATCTGAACTCTCGAGCGTATATCTCTCGACAATAATTCGTTCTTTTCTGGGATTAGGAGGGTGAAAACTGAAGTGGAATTTTGTTCTATCTGTCTTGCGGAAGCAAAAGTCTCTGGGTTACTAGGGAGCAGATCCATCCCAATTAATTCAATCTTTCATCGCTGATATTCGTTGGATTGTTTGTCCACTGCTCTAACTGGTCCAGGAATTGATAATGCGCGAATTCATTATTACTGATGACTAATGGGAATGAAGCTCGATAATCTTGCTGCTGACTGTCCCTGAGGATTTGATACCAATCATAAGGTCTGTTTTGAAAATCACTTACCGATAAGCCAAGTTGTTCTCCCATCAACCCCCACATCACCGCTTCATACCAGATTTGACCCTTGGCATCAAACATAGTCCCGAGTGAACCGGTAAATACCCGATGCAAGCCATATCCGCCAAAAGTGTCCAAATCAGGTGGCCCGGGAATAACTTTGGTCATATGTCGGCCTAACGTGGCGATCGCTGATAAATCCTTACGACTCCGTTGCACGTTTTGTGGATCAACCTTTCGGTACCCTTCTCGCAACTGATAGAAACCTATCCTCCCGGGCTCAATCGTTAACAGCGCATCATCCACCAAACTGACAATGCTGCCAGCCAAAAACCGGTTTCTTTCCACGTCAGTTATCATAATTGCACTGGCCTGATCACGTTTACCCACATTTATACCACTGGTACCGTCCAGTGTATCGATGTTTACAGTTACCGCGCTTCCTTCTGATTTCCGTCCCTCAAAACGTACCCACCGATGATTTTCCTCTATATACAAGCTTCCACCGCTTAAAATACGCTCCGACTGTAATTGAAGAAACAAATCTTGGCCGACGCGGTCAATGACCCGGTGCGGATTATTTTCCGGGCCTCCTGTTTCTCGATAAATCGGCGCCAAAAATAATACGGGCCGAGCAATCAATGTTTTTAAGACACAAGCAGTGGCAATCACCTGTTTTGCAGCAAACCGCCCTTCCACTGTTTCCAAATCACAACCCCGGACAGTCTTTTCCGCCATCTCCAAGGCAGCATTGTATGACCGAGTCACTTTATCTAGGCTTAGGCGGTCTATTGGGGTTTTGGATAGCCATTTAGTACCTTCTCTCANNAACTAAACCGAAGCTTAGCTTTGACAGTTTCCACAAAAAACCCCGGGTAACAGACACCCAGGGTTTTTAGAGCCAGACTAAGAAAGTAAATTTACTTAGGCGGCGGTGGAACAAAACAGGTTACTTTTATTTCATTACCTGAATCATCCACACCGAGTACAGTCGGATCACTGTTTAAAGTCAAATGCGCTACAATAGCATCTGCTTGGCCATTACTGCTCCCCATCTTTTTTTCATTAGGAGTAGTACCAGGTGCTTCTGTGATCTTAAGCTTGTCCCCATTAAGGTACGCTCCAAAGCCATTGACAAAGATATCAACCACTCCATCAATAGCATCTATACCGGTAAGCTTATAAAATCCATCCTCATTTTGCCCACCTCTTGAGCCCGGAAGCGTCGTGCTTCCAGCCGGAGGGGTAGTCTTGCCGTGAGGATTGACTGTTTCAGTACAGACTACTTTTGGCGGAGTTAAATCCTTCCAGTCCTTCGTAACTTTTGCACAATGTTCGTTTCCTTGCTCTGATGTGTAGCAGGCTTCAATTATATCCGTACCTAGCCCAGATGGATCGACATTGGGATTGGTATAGGACCACGATGTTTGCCCTGCCACATCGGTAGTACAGTCGCCATTAACACTACACTCACCGTTATCACTTTGTTCAGGCGCGTTTGGCCCGGACAAAATAGTAAACTGAACCTGGCCGACAACAATTGGTGAGCCGTTTGCAGTTACGGTCGCAGTTATGGTATGGTTCTGATCCACCGTCAGATCATTTACTGCTTGAAACGGGTCGAGAGTAATCTCTATATCAACCCAGTCCTTGGTTGCAGTTGCGCAGTGTTCTGTCCCGCCGGCTGTTGTATAACAAGCTTCGATTGTGTCTGTTCCGCTCCCAATACTGGTGTAAGACCAGGATGTTTGGCCTGCGGCGTCAGTAGTACAATTAACGTCTGTTGTACATTCGCCAGGGTTACTCACTTGACCAGTGTTCGGTCCAAATGTGACATTAAACTCAACTAATACTCCAGATAACGGTTGTCCGTTGGCGAGTACAGTTGCAGTTACGGAATGGTCTTTATCAAAGTCGAGATCATTAACTGCACTTGATGGATCAAGTGAAATCTCAGTTGTCACACAGGTGCCATCAGGAGCTTCGAGAATATCAATCCTTCCAGACTCATAATCACGGGAAAGAATCGTTTCGAAACCTTCGACTAGCGGGCCACATTCCAGATCTTCATCACGTCCTGTTACAGTTGTGAATACGCCAAGCGAAGCTGGGACGGTCGGATCTAACTGATAAATCTTACCATCCTGAGCCGTACCGGCAAACAGGTTGCCGTCAAGTCCCATAGCTAAACCGCTATTAAAGCAGCCCACTGAGCCAAAACCCTGTGCCCAGGGACACTCGCCGGTGGTTAAACCTGAAAAGGCAATCGTATCTCCGGCTATCAGAGTTCCATTGGTTTGATAATGGAATATTTCTGTATGTACATCAGGGCTGAGCCAGAGCGTTCCGTCTGATGGATCGACAGTAATACCGTCAAAAAATACGACATTGCAATTTGGCGCATTAAAGGAAAACGTGTGTGTTCCCACACCAGTCGTCATATCAACTGACCAGATATTACAACTGCCGGCATCGGTATTGCCGCCCCAGAGGATTCCATTAGTCCTGTCCCACGCAATTGCATCGAGGGACAACGGATTATTAGCTCCATCTATAGTAGCGACCGAACCCAGGTTGGTACCGTTAATATCAGTCTTTCTGATAGCTGCTTCCTGGCAAGTAAACAGGACGTTTTCACCGTCAAAAGCCACGCCGACACCGTTATTTTCACCGCAACCATTAGCGGCGAGAATCGGGCCGGGAGCCCTTTGATCGCCTGGAGCAGCAAAGGTTTTGCCGACAAATAGCGTCAAGGCTAAAATAAATACACCAACAAAATAAACTTTCTTCATACTATTTTCACCTCCTTTCAATAAATCAAAAAAAAGCAGTCAGGTCGTTCTGGCTGCTGTTAAAGGTATTTAGTTATCAATTAAACCTCGTTTTCTATATTTGTGTTTCATTGCGGTAGAATAAAAATATAATAAAATTTATAGTGTTTTGTCAAGACTTAAATTTGGACAACAATAAATGTACACCCAACAATGAAAATTGCCGCTAACACAATTTTTCTAAAAGTTTTTTGTGGTACCTGTTTGACTATTTGTTTTCCGGTAAACGAACCCGCAAGCGCAATTACAAATAGTAACGGGATATACCAGTAGTAACGATTACTTAAAAACCCTTCGGCAAAATAAACCGGAATTCTGGTTACATCGACTGCCAAGGCAATTGCCGCAGCTGTGGCAATGTACTTTTCTTTCGGTAAACCAAACCCAGTTAAAAACGCTCCTCGCAGCGCCCCACTGGTTCCGATAAGCCCAGCCAGAAATCCTGAGAAACCGCCGCCGATTATTGAATTGAGTACTGACGGTTGAACTTTTAAGTTTTCTTTCCAGATCAAAATAATTGCGTACATCACTAAAAATAGTCCAAGAATACCTTTTAAGGTGCCTTGTGAAATAGAGTTAATTAGTAAGGCGCCGGCTAGAGTCAATACTACGCTTGGGACACCGAAAATCAAGAGCACCCTTTTATCCAGACCAGACTTAAAAAAACTGATCCTGCCGGTGTTGCCAAAAATATGAAACAAGGCGACAAGTACCAATGCAGTTTTAAAATCAAAGAAAAGTAAGGCAAGCGGCAAAAACACGGTTGAAGAACCAAATCCGGCAACAGTACCAACTATTTCCGCAACGAAGGCAGCTAAAAAGAATAAAATCTCCATAAAGTTAAAATTACAAATTTATCCAAACGTAAAGGCGTAAATTTGGGTGCCTGAGTTGAGGAACTTAAGTTTCAACTCATGCGCACCAGGCGCATCGAGTTTTATCAGATCATACAGCCTATCGGTGTTTACCGATACTGTGTTTAACAATTTATTGTCAAGATATATTTCCACTTGAGTTTCGTCGTCTGAGCGCATTACTAAAAATACATTTTTGGCGCTATATCTGAGCATAAGCTCATTTCCTGCTTTCGTTTCGGCATATTCTTTGGTCACTTTCCATTCACCACGAAGAGAGAATGTGTTTGAATTAAGGATTTTTCCTGGAATATATTCTGCGAAGACATCTTTCTGGACAGTGCTCGGGGTTTGCGATGGTGTTAAATCCCGAAGGCGTAAGTATCCAAGGTATATTTCCGGAGTTTGTGATTCTATTTTATATTCCGGATTATCGATGTTCTCAGAAACAGGCGCTCCAATTTCTGACAGTAATTCCTGTATTACTTTTTCAGTTTCGTTATATTCTCCTTCGCCAAAATGGGTATAACGAATAAGTCCATCTTTGTCTATTAAGTATTTAGCCGGCCAGTAGTTATTTTGGTATGCGCGCCAGGTCGCAAAGTTATTGTCCTGGACAATCGGATACTCCAGTTCAAAATCGCTTATAGCCTGGGCGACATTTTTTTCACTTTTTTCAAATTCAAATTCCGGCGCATGCACGCCGATGATGACCAAGCCTTTATCTTTATAGGTGGTCCACCATTTCTTTAAATACGGAAAAGTCCGTTGGCAATTGATACAGGAATAAGTCCAAAAATCTATAATCACCACCTTGCCTTTGAGTGCAGCAAGAGTTAACGGTTGGGTATTGAACCACGCGCCACCCGGAATAATTTCCGGAGCCGGTGGGCCTTTGGGAAGTACCAGGTCTGACATTGGTTTGCCGATAACTGTTTCGTCCATGGGTTCAGGATTAAGCCGCTGAAGTGTATCCCGAACCAGCTGGTTATCCTCAAGTTGCGTTAAACCGACCCCATATTGTGGGAAGGTGTTAAGAATATACGTTTGAAACCGGCGATCAAGATTAAAAAAGATAGCAATAGCGACCAGGATCATGACTATGCCAAATCCTTTTTGGATCCGCGCCGAATTTTTTAGTAACCACGGAATTTTCTGCAAGGCCGTTGACCCGGCTTGCAGAATGAGAAACATCGGGATCGCCGTGCCCGTGGCGTAGGCAAAAGTGATTATAAAGGCCTGAGCTGTAACAGTTCCCGAAAGGGCAAGACTGATGACTGATGCCAGGATTGGCCCGACACAGGGAGTCCAGAGTAAGCCGAGTGAAAGACCGATGATCAGCCCGCCAAAAAATCCATGCCTGGTTTGACTCTGAGGTGCAAACCGGGTTAGTTTACTAAATAATTGTTCAATTACCAGTTGGATCTGTGGAATAAACAAACTAAGTCCGAAGATTATCAAAATAATGATAGACAAATAGCGCAACGATTCCGCGGGAATGCCAATCAGACGGACCAGCGTGGTGAGAAACAAAGTAAAAAAGGTGAAACTGAGGACAAATCCGACGACGACACCCAGCGGCCGGCGTTTGCCCGTGGTATCAACTGTTGAGGATAATACAATCGGCAGAATTGGCAAAATACACGGAGAGAGGATGGTGACAATGCCGGCCAGAAATGCAAATGCGACGAGTAAAATCATAAAACTATTTTATAGAGGTTAACAACTGGTCAATTTGCCCGCCATTCCATTTGGTTACTTCGTTGCCCTGGGCGTCA
>DQGR01000042.1 GCA_003524845.1 Patescibacteria group bacterium | reverse complement strand
TTTTTAATGCCCTCATTGGGACAGAGCTTTACCGTTCTGAGTCCACCCAGTGGGGGCTTTATTTATATATGGATAATTTACACTATTAGTCATAACATATGACATTTACCTGCGAAAAAGCAGTGATGATAAGGATGGTCAAATAGCTTCACTTCCTTCACAAAAGGATGCTCTTACTAAACTCGTCGAACAACATAAGCTTAAAATAAGTAGGATTGTTGAGGAATCAAAGTCGGCAAAACAGCCTGGCCGTCCAGTTTTTAATGAAGAGATTGAACGCCTGTAAAAAGGTATTATTCAGGGACTTGTGGTTTGGGATTTATCGCGGGCATCCCGCAATCCCGTTGATAGTGGAACGCTCGGTTGGATGTTGCAACGCGAAATCCTCAAAGGCATCATTACTCCCAGCCGCATCTATTTACCACAAGATAATGTACTGCTTCTTAATGTCGAATTTGGTATGGCCAATCAGTTTTTACGTGATTTATCAAAAAACATTAGACGGGGATTGGAAAATAAACTCAAGCAGGGCTGGAGACCGGGAGGCGTACCAGAGGGGTATATTAACGACAAATACGGCGAAAAAGGACTTCGGAAAATCCTTAAAGACCCGGACCGGTTCGACCTGGTAAGAAAAATGTGGGATTTACTCCTTACAGGAACTTACTCAGTACCGCAGATACTCGAAATTGTAAACAAACAATGGAAGTACAAGCTTAAACCACACAAACGCATGGGTAATAAACCTATCTCTCGTACCGGTTTATATCAAATATTTACCAATGCTTTTTACTATGGTTGGTTCAAATATGGCGGCAAATGGTATAAGGGTAAACATGATGTAATGATTACCGAAGCTGAATTTAATAAAGCTCAGGCAATTCTAGGAACTCGAGGGAAACAACGACCAAAGACTCGCGAATTTTCCTTTACCGGCATGGTTCGCTGTGGAGAATGTAATGCGATGGTCACTGCAGAAGTCAAAATTAATCGCTATGGCTATACCTATGTCTATTATCACTGCTCAAAACGCATTAATCCCAAATGCACACAAAAATATATCAGTTTGGATAAATTGGAGCTACAAATTGAAGAACTACTTACTCGCATTGAAATACCTGAATGTTTCAAAGACTGGGCAATCAAGTATCTAAACGTTTTGCATGACAAAGAAGCGCATGATCAGTCATTTATCAGTAAGAATTTGGATGAGTCATACCAAAATTGTATTCAGAAAATAAATAACCTTATAAAACTCAAAATTTCACCTGCCAATAGCGATGGCTCACTTATGTCTGATGCTGAGTTTGAAACGCAAATGTCAGAGCTCAAAAAGGAAAAGGCTTCGCTTGAAGAAGAACGAAAAAACTTAGGTAAACGGGTCAATGAGTGGCTTGAGCTGTCTCAACAGACGTTTAACTTTGCCTGTTATGCTCGTATGTGGTTTCAACATGGGAGCTTACAGGAGAAAAAGGAAATCTTGCAAACTATTGGTTCGAACTTTTTTCTACTCAACAAATTGCTTAACGTTGACGTGCTAAAGCCGTATATCAGGGTTGAAGAAAGCAAAAAAGAGGTTGAGAAAGTTTTAGCTCCGTTCGAACCTAAAGAAAAGATTGATTTGACGCCCCAAATAGAAGCTTTATTTGCTCAAAATACTACTCTGTGCCAGGGCCAGGATTCGAACCTGGGTAGCCGTTAAGGCGACAGTTTTACAGACTGTTGTATTTGACCACTCTACCACCCTGGCGGGCGATTTCAGTTAGTATTGTAACAAAAAGCACGGAATTGACAATTGCGCGTGCAGTTTTGAGTTCGTTCAGTCACTTCAAGTGGGGGAGTTTGTTTACAGACCAAAGTTTTTGACTACGAGGGCTGCATCGAGCACATTCAGTTTACTATCAGGGAATAAATCACAGTTGAAACCGCTGCAACTGCCCGTTCCCAGCCAACTTAAGAGAATTAAGCGCAGATCCTGTCCGTTGACCTGATTGTCATTGTTGATGTCACCGGGAACCGGATTTGAGCTGGGAGCCGGAGACGCGCCGCTTGTGGTCGCGTTAACGATATTAGTATACCCGCCCCAGTCAGCAATATGGTTCACAGCTTTAACTCGATAATAATAAGTTCCGGATTGCGGCGGATAATCGGTCCACGAAGTCGCATCAGCGTTGGTAACATGAACCATCTCAAAAGGGGTAATATAGTTGTATCGCGCAGTGCCGTGTTGACTGTTTATATTTGTAGGCGGAGCCACACTTGACCGCTCAATCACGAACCCTTTTTCTTCCCGGTTGCCTTTGGAGTTATCAGAAGTATGCTGCCAGTTTAAGGCAATTGAGCCATTGGTGGCAGTTGTTGCGCCCAGGTTAGTCGGGGAACTGGGCCAGCCACCTCTGGTTCTAATCGCAATTATGCCTGAGGCGACATGAAAAGTTTGTGCTACTGATCCTCCACGTCCATCTGTCACCTGAATACTAAATACTACGTCTTCAGATTGCGTCGGAGTCCAGGTAATTCTGCCGTCAGTCGGGTTAATTTGTGCACCAGCTGGGGACTGTAACAGTGTATAAGTCAAACTGTCTCCATTTGGATCTATTGCTTTTGGTGTGTAAAAATATTGCTTGTTAAGCGGAGCCACTCTAACTGGATTAGAAATAAAATAAGGTGACACATTCTGGCCGGCAGCTTTGACCGTCAGCGTGTAGCTGAGAGTGTCTTCCAAGCCTTGCGGATCCCGGTAGCGGATGGTGACCGGGAAACTACCGGCAGCAGTCGGAGTCCACTCGATCCTCCCGCTGATAGAACCGATTCTCATGCCAGTTGGAGCCTGGGTGAGTGAGTAAGTTGCAATATTGCGATTGTAATATGAATAATTATCTTCTGAATCAAAACCGTCGACTTGGGTAAGATATTTAGCACCAACTGCTGCTTCTGTGGTTGGAGTTGAAACTATCTGTGGTGCCTGGTTAGCAAAATCAACAGCCCTGACCCGGGGAATATCAGAAAACCCGGTCACAAAAATAGGAATGCCAGTGGCTCTAATTCGAAAAACTCCGTTTTCAACTTGAGCTTGCCGTATATTTCCCTGGTCGTCAACTACCGTAAGGAAAGGCGAGTTAGTGGTAATTTCAACTCGTTTGGTGTAATTTGCCTGAAGATTTTCATTGGTCCACAACCACAAACCCACCTCGTTACCTCTTTTAGTTGCCCAGATTTCCGTTCGAGGTAAGTAATTGAAACTGGGGTGATTGTCACCTATGTCAATTCGGCCTAAGGGAAAACTCCCGGATAACCAGTCGGACATGGTTCTCACCGCTGTTGCTCTACTGGTCAAATTTCTAATCGGATTGACGCCAGGACCTGACGCGGTATTCCAAAGAGGTTGGTTTTCATAACAGGGGTTGAAAAAATCAAGCCGGACCACACCCCGCATATAGGTGCCCAACAAAGAAGATTCTGAAGAAGGCCAGTTGTAAGAAAGACCAGCGCTACTGAAGATGCCGTTGGCGTGCCAATAGGTTGACCAGGTATTACCCCAGGCTTCGCGTAGACCTCCTTGCGTACCTGACATTGTATCTCCGTCAGCCATGGGTTTAGAGACATTATTTTGTTTTAGTTTCGCTACCCAGGTGTGAACATCTCCTTCTATGGCACCGGAATCTACACCGATGGCAGTTTGATGAAAAGAAAAATAATCAAGTGAGTCGGCGCTTTGCGTCAGCAGTCCATTATATGTTGCATCTCGGATAATCACACCGTCTGGTCCGCCTACCAAAGCTTCGGGATTTTTGGCTTTAATATTTTGATATGCCAAATTCGTGTAGTCGTAATATGCCTGCGCGCCGTAACTCCAAAATCCACCCTCTTCAAATTCATTGCCGGTTGTAACCATCAGATTATTAATCCCATTATCGAGTAACCACTGAGTCCAGTTCTGAATTTTCGCAGCAGTTAAAGGCCACGGTGTACTCCAGCCTTCTTTGCCAAACGCATAGAGACCTTCTGCGTCCATGACTTTTTGAAAGATTAACCAATTGGTGTCCGTAGTTTCATACTCGGTGTCTCCAAAGTTGGTGCCCACGAAACCGAGCTGCAAAAATAAACGAGCGTGGCCGGCCGGATCAGCGGTGACTACCGGGCAAAAATGTTGAGATACCGGGGAAACTAAATGGTCAGAGTAGCGAATTACTCCCGGGACCAGTGCTGATTGAAACACTTCGCCGTTAATAGTCAACGTGCCCGGAGCCGAAGTCATAAAGTAAGCGGGGATGCGCATGGTGCCGTTAACTACCGGTTCAGAGCCTGAGTACGTTTCGCCAAATGCATTAGCAATTGTATAGTTGACGTTACCAGTCGCAGTAATGCCGGTGACTACAATCTCTTCACTGGTGTCAAAAACATTGGCGACCCGGCCAGTACTCGCGGCAAATGCCGAGGGAACGCCAAGAGTTAACCACAGAGCAGAAAGCATAAGGATGAATAACGGATTTATGTGCAGACGCAAGGTTATAGTACAAAAACGTTTTATGTTAAATTTATTTGAGTTCATAGGTTATACTGATTACAATTCTAACTATTAATTAATAGGACTATTATTACCTGAGTTTACTATAATTAAGAATGATTAACTTTTCAACATCGTTATTCAACATAATGATTGTTTAGCTTGTTACATTTGACGGAATAGTATAAAATGAGCCAATTCATATGCAAAAATGGATTGGTCTTGGAATCGCAGCAGTACTTATATTTCTTGCCATTGCCTTTGTGGGAACCAGACCTGCATCTGAGTCATCTGAAACATTAGGAGAAAAAACAAAAATGCAAACCTCGCCTTCAACTGTTCCGGCTACTCAATGGTCAACTGAGCCGGAGATGAAAATTGACCAGAATAAAATATTTACTGCGACCATTACTACTTCAAAAGGAGTTATCAATGTGGAGCTGTTTGCCAAAGAAGCGCCGAAGACCGTCAATAACTTTGTGTTTCTGGCGCGCGAAAAATTTTACGACGGCGTCGTATTTCACCGGATCATTAAAGGCTTTATGGTGCAGACCGGAGATCCGCTCGGGAACGGCACTGGCGGGCCGGGGTATAAATTTGCTGATGAACCGGTGACCCGTGAATATACGCGTGGCACTCTGGCGATGGCAAATAGCGGATCCAATACCAATGGCAGCCAGTTTTTTATCATTCACGCTGATTATCCATTGCCAAAAAACTATACGATCTTTGGCAAAATTCCCGACAGTGACACAGAGAGCTTCAAAACGCTTGATGCTATTGCCGAAACTCCAGTAGTAGCCGGTAATGGTGGAGAAGTCTCAAAACCGACAGAAACGGTGGCGATTACGTCTATTACTGTCAACGAAAAGTAAACCACTGTTCCAACTCACCCTAACCCCCTCTTGAAAAGAGGGGAATGATTATATGAGATTAAATCTCTTTCAATCGTTTCTTAAAGTAATCCACATAGGGATTTGGCGCCGGGTCGACGCCATTTAGCATTGCCAGATAAAAGGTGACAAAGCTGCCAAACAACAGCGTGTCAAAAGCCTGAATCAGTTTAGTTCCACCTTTTGGCTGATAGGTGAAGTGGGTGATTTTATTTTGTTCAACTACTTCTTTGGTGACGCTAAAGCGCTTTTTCACCCGCTCGTCATAAAGATCTGATTCTAAAAAGAGGAATTTAAGCTTTTGCACTTCAACTGGGTGTGCTAACCCTTCCATCAGATGGTGGTTGAGTTCTGGGATCTGCATGTAAGTTGAAAAAGTTTTAGCAGTTTCATTAAACTGGTTGGCCCAGGCATGGGCATTACCCAGTAAAAATGTGCCGGCAGCTACAATCGGCATAAAATTCATCGCTTCCCGCGCCATCTGTTTAGCCGGATTATCAGGAGATTCGATTGTCAGTTCAGCTACGCGTTTTTTCAGCTGAATTATCATGTCAGTAATTTCCTGAGATGTGATTGACACCAGACCGATTTTTGAAAGCAGTACCATTTGCGCCACGATTGAGTAGCCGAGACCCAGTCGCGGACTGTGTGCCGGATTATGAATTGGAATATAAGTGTAGTGTGGGAGCTGATTGGCTGTGGCAAACTTTGCTAAATCGCCGCCAGTTGAAATAGTGATGACTTTCGCGTCCCGGTCCTGTGCTTCTCCCATTGCCGAGATAGTTTCTTCTGTAGTTCCGGAATATGACGATGCAATTACCAGAGTTTTACCGGAAACATATTCAGGTACTTGATAATCATGCAAAACGAGTAATGGTTTAGTCAGCCGATCTGCCAAAAGCCCTTGCATGATGTGGGCACCCAGCCAGGACGCGCCCATGCCAGTAACTACCACATTGGAAACCGTCGGGTAATCATCAGGCAGGGTAATTTCACTGCATTCGTTAAGCGCCTGTTCGCACTGCTCAGGTAGCTGTTCGATTGAACCTAAGGCATTTGCTTTATCAATTGCCGCAATTTGTTTCCGGTTATTTAGATCAGTCATAGACCTCCTTAATTAGTAACTTAATAAAACTACGGTATTTATGCTTGTGGATATCGAATATTTTTTGACACTGGCAGGAATAAACACCGAATGTCCAGTGGTAATTTCAAGGCTTGCAGTTCCTGCTGTCAATTTACAACTTCCGGTTTTGACAAATACGTGTCGGAACGTAGTAATTTTTTCAGAATAAGTCCCAGATGATTTAAAGGTAATGATATCAAGTGAGTAATAATGAGTCCTGAATAATTCCTCAACCCGATACACCGCAGTCTCAGAAATTAATCGGGGTTTTTTCAGATGCGTTTCCGGATTATTAGTATTCGGCGAACGATCGATGAATTTAAAATAATCGGGGATATGTAACTGGCGGGTGGTGCCATCAGGCAAGAGCTTGCCTTTGTCAAAGTTTCGAATCGTGCAAGCAGTATCAGATACATCTACCTGTAATTCGTAAAGGACATTTCCGAGTGGGAATTTCACGGTATCTTCTTCCCACGAGTGATGGATACCGCACGGTGACAGATCAACGATTGCATCTTTGGGTAACTCCACTAAATTTACAAATTGCCAGGGATTTGTCTTTGTTACAAGTTGTTTGACTTGTGTTTGTGCTTGGGTAAAAGTAAGTGTGCCTGCTTGCACTTTTTGGCCGAGTGCGACAATATCTGCCTGGAGTTGCGTCATAGATTGTTCATACTTTTGCCAGTCAATATCCGGTTTGACGCCGAGAGTTGCGAGTCCCGGCTCAAAGTAATACCAGGATTCGGGTTTGGGTTTCCAGGTATCGTTTTGCGTTCCGGTTTTTATATGCAGCTGAAATGAATTTCCGAGCGCCTGCGTGAATTTAATGAGGAGCTGCATGGTGGAGCCAAATTTTTTTACGGTTTCCATTCCCAACACTTCAGCTGGAGCTTCTGCAATTAGTTTTTTTAAACTGATGGAGTTGGTTGGCGTAGTTGGTTCGTAGACATGTTTAGTATCAGTAATTTCGGCGCTAAAGTTATCAGCTATCGAAGAAGTAACAAGTGAAAGATTACTGGCACTAAATAGTTCGTATGACTGGCCGATTTTTTTATGGTTTAATTCTGGTTTTTGCTGCCAGCCTTTGTGCGTCACGATATACGACCCGCCCCAAGTAGGCTGTTCGATCAGTTTTGGAATTACCAGATACGCACGGCGCGTGTCCATAATGGGGTGATCGTATCACTTCATTGCAATTACGTAAAGTCTTAAGGAGAAGAGATGCCGGCAGAGGGAGAAGTTTCCAATTCTGTCGTTGGTGGCACAAGCGGAGTTTCAACAGTTACCGGGATTTGCGTCCCGGAATTGGAAGCAACTTCAACTGGTTGGGGTGAAGGAATTGTCCGTGCGCGGGGAGTTGGCACAGTTACCAGCGGAGTCGGAATTGGAGACAGTCTTAAATTACTATACGGAGGGGGCGTCTGAGCCCTGAGTGAAGTAAGAAAGGTGATTAAAAATAAAATACAGGCAATTGCTCCGCCGATGAGGGCAAACGTAATAAACCGAGTACGCGCGGGTTGATCCTGCTGTTCCATTCGATCAACTGGTGGTTTTGAAGGTGGAGCTGGTATGGGTGGAACAGTAGTAGGCATTTGATCCATAATCGTATCTTATCTCAACTGTACGGCAATCTTCAACAGGGTGTCAAGGAAAGTTCCACGATAATTCTTGAGCCGAGACGGGGATTCAGGCTCCATACCTACTATTTATTCCAGTATTTCTTGCCCTTTTATTTAAGCCCTTTGTCAGAATCGAACTGCGATCAGCGGTTTATCCCGCAAAGCGGGACTAACTGACAGTAAAACTCTCCGCCTGCGGCAGATCGTTAACTGTCAGTTGAGCAAAACAGTTGTTATCAAGATTAGCTCTTTTGAGAGCCGACTGTCGGATTTGAACCGACGACCTACTATTTACAAAATAGTTGCTCTACCGCTGAGCTAAGTCGGCATATGTGTATTATATCACTGGAAATGGGAGAAACTAGTAAAAACTTAAGCAGAAACGGGAAACGAAGTACCCAACCAGAGGAAGAAAATTAAAGGCATTTTCCCCGAGATGATAAATTAGGAAAGCTCATCCCGCCCCTTCTTGATTTCTCAATGAAGGCGGGAGATTTGCTTCGTTCCCCGCCTGCATTTATTTCTAAAGGTTGGCGGGGTACCTCGTTCGGGAAAACAATTGTGGAGGAAAATACGCCTTTAATTTGCCTTTCCTTCCAGTTGGGCACCTGTACTTTACTATAGAGATCCACTGATGTCAATAAATTTGAAAAATTAAGTTTCCCTCAAAAGGATGATGAGCAGATGATAAAAAGCTAAGCTTTGTCGCAAAGCTTAGCTTTAGACATGGCTGGATTTAAGTTAAGAAAACTGAATAATGTATTTTCGAATATTAGTTGAAACTTGAATAAATCTGAATAAATAGTTCTTAAATCGTTGCACCAGAACTGGGAAGCAGAATGGAGAGAATAATTTTTAATGCCGGAGAAAGGATATATGAGATAGGTGCCGTGTTACCAAACATCGGGAAAATTAAAAGTATTAAAAAAATAAAGCCATAGCGTTCAAGTGAATACCATTCGCGCGCTTGGCTGGGATTTAAAAAACCGCCGACAATTTTAAATCCGTCTAATGGGTGAATCGGAATCAGATTGAAAATTGCCAGTACCACATTCATATAGATGAGCGAATTGAGGAACGAGATCAGGATTGCGGCAATAATTCCAATTGTTTCTGTAGTGTGCGCAATTACGGAATATTGCAGTCCCAATAGAACTCGAAGTACGATTGATGCGGCAGTTGCCAGTAAAAGATTGGAAATTGGACCGGCAATCGAGATGAGCGCGGCGTCGCGGCGGGGATTTCGCAAGTTAAATGGGTCAAATTGAACTGGTTTGCCCCAGCCAAATCGAGCGATTAGTAATAGTAGTGTGCCAATAGGATCAAGGTGCGCGAGCGGATTAAGTGTCAATCTGCCCTGTAGGCGCGGGGTCGGATCGCCCAAACGATCAGCCAGAAACGCATGCGCAAATTCATGGACAGTGATTGCTACCACGATCGCGAGGAAGCCGACAATGAAGGAAAATATCTCGAGCGTAAGATTCATGCTATGAGGTTACAGTATAACGGAACAGGCATGCGGAAACAATTGAGGACAAACGGAGAAAAATTTGGGATTAGGGAGTTTTGCAAAGCCAGACGCCGCAGCCATTTATATCTTTGGTGTATTCAACTCCAGTGGTACAGCGTTGGGATAAATTCTGCACCAGCGCGCGTTCATCCATTCGCGACTGGGGACAAACGAGTTTGGCGCGAGTACTGGTCGTGACCTGTTGCATGACTGCTGCAACTATCATGACTAAAATAAATGCCATAACTAGAAAAATTATAAAATGAAGCGAAGGATTAAGGGGGGAGATGCCGGTTTTACGTGTTTGATGACTTCTTCGTGCTGCCATAAACCCAGCGTAGCAGACTTTTAAATTGTCTGTCAAGACCTAAATTAACTTGTAACAGCTTACAGTTCCGCTGTCTTACTCTTCGAGCGATCCGCCGACTGGCGGAGAGTCGAGAAGTTTCAAAGTGGTTCTCGATTACGCTCGAACAATAACGTTTCTATGGAGAGAATGAGTAATTACGCAAGCTTAGGCAGTATTCCTACCCCATGAATTATGATTTAGTTGTTATTTGAAGCAAAACTTGCTACAATACGAGGCTAGCTTACCAAAGATTGGAGAATGTATGGCATATCGTTGTTACAATTGTCGTAAAGGAAACTGGTTGGGTGAGCGCAGCCAACACCACAAAGGTGTCGCCGGAGGCAGCTGGAAACACAAAGCCCAGAAATCCACCAAGCTTTTCAAGGCTAATTTGCAAAAGGTGACCGTGTTATCAGACGGTGCCCAGACCCGGATCAAGCTCTGCACCGACTGTATTTCAAAACTCCGCAAAGACGGCCGCTTAAATACGGCATTTGGCATGATTCGTCAGTCTATGCCGCGACCCGCAGCTTCAGTGGCTTAAGCCGTTAGTTGCTTTAGAAAGTTGGTTACATCCCTACCTTTAATTGGTTGTTTGCCTTCGAGTTGGACTTCGTCGAGAACTAAAGCCTGCAGCTTGTAGCTGATAGCTTGCAGGTGCAGAGAAAGGATTTTAAGGCGTTTTTCTTCTTGGTTCAGCTTTACCTTGGTCCAAATTCCAGGCCAGGGATGGAAGGCACGAAATGCGCGGTCGAGAAGTACTGCAACTGGAGTTGACGTAAAACTTGTGTTTTTTCTATCCAGAAACGATTTCACAATTGTTATATTGCTAAATTGTTGAATTGTTGATTGAGATATTTCTTCTCCTTGAAGTGCTGCTTTGATAAATTCCCAGGGAATAAAACCGTCTTCCCGGCGCAGGCGCGGTGTGTAAGAAAAAGATTGCTGCATTGTTTCATTGTCCAATTGTTCCGTTTGTTGATTAGATTGCCTGGTATACTCAGGTAAAAGAGTAACTAAAAGTTCCGCGCCTTTTTTAAAGAGGCGAGTTAAAAGTGTGTGAGTAGTGTCAGTTGACAAAATAGTTTCCTTCTCCTGGGCAATAATTTTTCCACTATCAAACTCTTCGGCCAGGGTGACGATGGAAACGCCGGTTTCAGTTTCACCATGTACAATAGCCCAGGGAACAGGCGCCGGGCCCCGATATTTAGGAAGCAGTGAAGGATGAACATTTAATCCGCCGGCTTTAATTTGCGCTATGAGTTGTACCGGAATTTTTTGCGCATAATCAGCTACCACCAGAATATCCGGTTTCAGATTTACGATGTCTTGGGTGAGTTCAGCTTCGTGAGCATACTGCCATGGTTTTCCGCCCGTTACTTCGGGTGTAAACGCACGAATTGAATGCGCTTTCGCCCACTCGGCAACTGGAGTAATCGTGAGTTCTTTATTACGGCCAACTGGTTGCGCCGGTTTAGTGACTACTGCAAGAAGTGGAAAGCCGGTCTCATACAGGCGTTTAAGTACAATCAGGGAATATGTTGGTGTGCCAAAAAAAACAAGACGCGGCATAAATATTAAACTATTAAATAGTATACGGCTCCAGATTCTCTTCACCTTTTTCATTAACTACGGGTTTGTAAAACTGGCCTTTTTGCTCCAAGACACGCGTGGTAAATAAAACCCCACTCAAATGATCCATTTCATGCTGAATTATGGTAGCCGGAAACCCTTCGTACTTTTTTTCTATACGTTTGCCGGTTTCGTTAAAAAACATAAGTTTAACTGCTTTATGTCGTTTGACCACTCCCCAGACTTTTGGAACGGAAAGACAACCTTCGAGCCGATGTTCTGCTTCCGGCAAACCTGCAGTCAGTTCCGGATTCACCCAGGTGATCTGCGGATTAATGTGAACACTGATTTCGCCTTTTTCTTTTGGGCGCATTAAGAAAATACTCGCGTTGATCCCGATTTGCGGCGCAGCCAGTCCCACGCCCACGGGATTTTTGGTGTTTAAAAGCGCAGCTTTCATATCTGCAACCACTGCTGCCAGTTTTTTATCAAAATGCGCAATTGTTTTGGTTGGTGTAAAAAGTGCCTGATCTGGAATCGTCACAATCAGTTTCATAACTTTTCAATTCGTTCCTTTATTTCCTGGTCATCCGGACTTACCCGGCTCAGCGCCAGCTCGAGTGTTTCTCTGGCTTTATCGATCTGGCCTGATTTTTCATAGAAAATAGCGAGCGCGATATAGACATCACGATAATCCGGTTTTATTTCGATCGCATGTGTAAAACTATTGATCGCTTCCTCATTTTTCCCAAGTTCGCCGTAAATGACGCCGGCATTATAAATAATTTTAGGATCAGTCGGTGCTAATTGCCGGGCAATTTCAATCGCCGCGAGCGCCTCTTCCAAAAAGCTTTGATCAAGAACAGATAGTTCATAGAGGACGCGGGTGCGGGTTTTCCAGAAATTGACGTTTTGCGGACTGATCATAAGCGCTAATTCCGATTCAGTAAGGGCATCTTTCGCAAACCGGGCGGCAGCGGTCGCGTCGCTTTTTTCCAGGTTCAAAGTCACGAGGCTTGAGGCAATAGTGGCGCGTTCGTCATGATACACCGGTTCGTCAGGACGGGCAGCAGTGGCTTTTTCAATATATTCATAGGCCAATGCAGCTTCGCCCTGCCGTTTCAAAGAATAGCTGTACGCATAGAGCGAATCAGTCAGCCACCAGCGCGCAAATAAGGTAATGACTGAGCCCAGGGTGATGACAATTGTTAGCAGCAGGACTTTTTGGAATATGCTGGTAGCGATTTTATTTGATGCGGAAACAGTCATTTTTTCGTTACAGCCTACGAACATCCAGGCCGGCAGCATAAAGAAAAAAAGGCCGATAACCACGACAG
Organism: Patescibacteria group bacterium; assembly: GCA_003524845.1. Taxonomy (GTDB): domain Bacteria; phylum Patescibacteriota; class Microgenomatia; order UBA10105; family UBA10105; genus UBA10118. The sequence goes on along the minus strand of DQGR01000042.1, from coordinate 3,814 downwards.
AAAAACCAAAAAAATTAGTGACCGCAATTCCAATGAAACTCGCGAGCAGCGCGGCTAAAAAAAGCGGATTATTCTTTCTTAGTATTGCCCGGGCAGACCAGAAACAGACAATTGCAATAAAAAATAAATAACTGGTAAGGCCGACCAACCCGCTGGTGGCCGCAATATTTAAAAATTCGTTATGTGCGCGGTTGTACAAAAACTCCCATTCAGACGTCAGGTTGTGCGCAACCGGCCGGTAGCGGTAGTAGGCATAGGCAAAAGTTTCCGGTCCGGTGCCAAAGAGCGGATACGCCTGGATAATTTTCCCGGCTCCCTCCCAGACAATTTTACGAATTTCAGCCGAGTCGGTGATCCCGACATCAATGACTGATGAGCCTGCGGGTATAGCTGCTTCTTCAACCGGAGCCTGTTTCGTAAACAGATTAATGCTTGCAACTGTGTTGTACTGGGAAAACGGTGTACGGATGAAGAAATTAAGAATTAAGAATGAACAGTTAAGAATTAGGAAAAATGGAATTAGTTTTTTAAACTGCGTTTTTAGCTTAACTAACAGGATTGTAGTGAGCAGAGCGTTAGCAACCCAAAACCCCAAAAAGCCGGAGCGGGATTTAGTAAGTAGAATGCAAATATAAAAAATAATCGTCAGTAACCAGAAAACTGGAAACGAAGAAATTCTTTGTAACAATCCCTTTTTCAGGAAACTTCTCGACTCACTTCGATCGCTCGAAAAACTGATAAATTGTTGAATACTTATTGGGAGTAAGACTGCTAAATACGCAGCCAGCCAGTTTGGTTGGCCGAGTGTGGAAAAGACGCGTGCACGGACATCCTGGACCCACATTTGCGCATCAATCCCAAATTTTTCCAGGATTCCGTAAATTGCGACAATGCCCGCGCCTGAAAAGGTATAGCGCAGCAGTTGACCCATATTGATTAACTCGTAATTTGAAACAAAGCTATAAAATAGCAGGATATACGTGATAGTTGAAAGCAGGCCGCCGTGGAAGCGGGAGTAATAGCCAAAGAATGAGACGTGCGGATCGATGGAGAAGATGGTGGCTAACACCTGCGAACCGGTAAATAAAGCAAGTGGTAGGTCAAACGGAGTTCGTTTAATTATAAAGCGATGCTCAACGACCATACGTACGAGCCAGGCGGCGACAATAAGTGCGGTCAGGAGATATACCAGGATCATTTTGTTCCATTCAAACAGCTCATAGGAGGGAAATGACCGCAACGGGTTGAAAATAAGCGGGGTCGCAAAAAAAACCGCGTAAAATCCGTACGCAATCAGTCTGGTGGCGATTTTTCCGATCTGCATAGCTAAATTGTAACACAAATCATGTCGCTAACGCCTCTAATTCACTCTCATCTATGCTATACTGCGAGAAGCAATTTTCAATTTGAAATTTTCAATTTTCAATTAAATATTCAATAATTAACTATTGAAATTCAAATTCGATTCCAAATTTCGAATTGAAAATTGAAAATTATGCTTGATTTCCTCTTTGGTTTATTTTCCCATGATCTAGCGATTGACCTGGGGACCGCAAATACCCTGGTGGCGATTAAGGATAAGGGAATTGTAATTCGTGAGCCATCTGTCGTAGCCCGGCACAAAAAAACAAAACAGATATTGGCAGTCGGACCTGAAGCAAAGCGGATGATGGGCAAAACGCCTATCAATATCGAAGCCTTGCGTCCTTTGCGGCATGGGGTGATTTCGGATTTTGACGCCACAGCTGCCATGCTCTCTTATTACATTAAACTCGTACACCAGCGGCCGCAACAATTTATTCCCAATATTCCACGCCCCAAAGTAGTGGTGGGCATCCCCTCCGGAGTAACTGAAGTAGAACGCCGGGCAGTCCAGGAAGCCGCATTTGACGCGGGCGCCAGAAGCGCTTATCTCATCGAAGAGCCAATGGCAGCGGCGATTGGTGCGGGCTTGCCGATTCAGGAGTCTAAGGGATCGTTGATTGTTGATATTGGCGGCGGAACTACGGAAATTGCGGTGATTTCACTCGGCGGGATTGTAGTTAATCGCTCGATCCGGGTGGCCGGGGATGAACTGGATCAGGCCGTCATTTCTTTTGCCCGGCTCAAACATTCGTTATTAGTAGGTGAACAGACGGCAGAAGATGTCAAAATTGCAATTGGCTCTGCCTTCCCGTTGCCTGAACAAAATCAGACGGTGGTGCGCGGGCGGGATCTGGAGTCAGGTCTGCCAAAGTCAATTAAATTTAATACCAACGAAGTGCGGGAGGCGCTCGCCAACGTCGTTAACCACATCGTCGCCGGGGTCAAAGAAGTGATTGAAGAAACGCCGCCTGAGTTTATTGGTGACATCATGGAACAGGGAATTACCCTTGCCGGCGGCGGGTCGCAACTGCGGGGGATTGATAAATTGATTGCCCAGGAAGTCCGGATGCCAGTCTGGGTAAGTGACGATCCGCAAACTGCGGTAGTCAGAGGCGCCTTGCGGTTACTTGAAGATCAGGAATTATTAAAACGGGTGCAGGTGACCGGAGGACTCAGGTGAAAACTATAAATCAGATCGCCGCCTATACTTCGCTCATATTTTCTCCGGTACTTGTGCTTCCGGTGACATTTCTCATCCGTTGTTACCAAATTTTGCCGATTGCCCAATTTATGATGACTGGACTCGTGACTCTGGGAGCAGTCGGTTTAATTGTCGGTTTTTATTTGTACTTGCGGCAAACTAAAAAAATCAGCGACTTACATATTACGAAGCGGCAAGAGCGAACACCGCTTAATTTATTTGTGCTTTTTTGTTTAAGTGTGGGACTCGTTTTTGCCCGTTGGTTTGCGATTCCCACATTAGTTTCTTTACTGTTTTACCTTGTTATCTGGTTTGCGGCTTTCACTGGTATTACCTTTGTGTGGAAAATTTCGGCGCATACGTCGGTAATGACTTTAGCCGCATTACTGCTTGCAACCGGAGTTCAAACTCTGTTTATTTTCAGTTGTCTCATACTGCTGGTTGCCTGGTCGCGGATACAATTAAAAAACCATACGATACCTCAAGTTGTTGGTGGAGTAGTATTGTCACTGGCAATGGTTGTACTTGTAGTTATCTTTAAATTAATTTAAAACAGGAATTACGTAGTCTTCTGTCATCCTGAACTTGTTTCAGGATCTCAAGCGCTTGTAGATGCCGAAACAAGTTCGGCATGACAATAAACTATGTTAGTCTTGTTATTTCCATAGATTCTTAACTCATAATTCATAACTCATTCTTATGGTAAAACTCGGCTCGGTATTTTCCGAACACGTATCGCAATATAAAAAACGCTGGAGCAAGTCCGGCTCCACCAATATCCGGGGGTGGGGCGCGCGAGTGACTATCTTTTATGCGCTGCTTATTGGCTCATTTTTTTTACTGGTCGTGAGAATTTTTCATTTGACCGTAGTCATGGGTAGTGAAAACCGGATCCTGTCTGAAGAAAACCGGGTGCGGACTGCGATCATTCATGCGCCGCGGGGCATTTTTTATGACCGGCGCGGGACTGCGCTCGTTATNNCTCATGAGTGAAGCTGAGTGGAGAGCAAGTGAGGGAGAAAAGCAGAGTGTATTTCTGGAAAAAGATTCTCTCCGTGAATATAAATTTCCTTACGAAACCGCGCACCTGCTCGGGTTTTTGGGCGAAATTACCGCAGAAGAAATTGATAATCCGTATTACAGTTTTCAGGATTATTTATTGGGAGACAAACTGGGCAGATCCGGACTTGAAGCAATATTTGAAAAAAAAATGCGGGGGACTGACGGCCGGGAACTCATCGAAGTTGA
>DQGR01000060.1 GCA_003524845.1 Patescibacteria group bacterium | reverse complement strand
GAACTCAAATCCCAGAACTCAATTAAGAATTTTGGTCATTGGGTTTTGTGTTCTGAGATTTTATTTCTGTAATCCTTTCCTGACTTCTTCCAATGCCACTTCCCTTCCTTGCCAGCCTTTAATTTTGACCCATTTACCGGGTTCGAGTTCTTTGTAGTGTTCGAAAAANNATGTACCGGTTGTACCGAAAGTACCAAAACATCCACCGGGTCGCCATCTCCTGACATAGTGTTGGGGACAAATCCATAATTTGCCGGGTAACCCATGGTGGTAAACGCAAACCGGTCGACAAAGATATAACCCGAATCTTTATCCAGTTCGTACTTGACCAGACTTCCTTGTGGAATCTCGATCAGCACATTTATGAGTTCAGGTGGATTTTTACCTGGTGAAAGATTTTTCATAACTTTCCTTTCTCAATTAGTCAAATAAGACTAATTGGTCTAATTAAATATCGAGTGTTGCCAGTTTAGCACTGCGAAATGCTGCGGCATTTTCCAGAGCCGTAAATTAAACTTATAGAGTGAATATGAGTTTCGTCCCGCCCAGCACTGAGGTGCTGCCGGGACGGCGCTAGCTATCTAATTATACATCTAAGGTAGCTAGCTTCGCATGCGTCTGAATGAATCGTTTGCGTGGCGGCACCTCGTCCCCCATAAGCATGCTAAAGGTTTGGTCAGCGAGCGCTACATCTTCGATGTTAATTTTCTTAAGCAGCCTGTTTTTTGGGTTCATGGTCGTTTCCCAGAGTTGTTCAGGATTCATTTCTCCCAAACCTTTATACCGTTGCAGTATTATATTTGCCCGTTGTCCATTCACGACCGGAATATTTTTCTTCAGTATCTCCTCACGTTCGGCATCATTATACGCGTACCACTGATTTTTTCCGTGCTGGATCTTGTAAAGCGGCGGCATGGCAATATACAAATGACCCTGCTCAATAATTGAAGGCAGATGCCGGAAAAAAAACGTCAGCAAGAGGGTCATAATGTGTTCGCCATCAACGTCAGCATCAGTCATGATAATAATCCGGTGGTAGCGCAGTTTTTCCTGCGTCAAGGTTTCGCCAATTCCCATACCCAAAGCAATCACGAGCGCTTTCAGTTCTTCAAATTCAATAATCCGGTCAAGGCGGGCGCGTTCAGTATTGAGAATTTTTCCCCGCAGCGGCAAAATTGCCTGAAATTTACGGTCGCGACCTTGTTTAGCTGATCCGCCGGCTGAGTCACCCTCAACAATAAACAGTTCTGATTGCGACGGATCGCGTTCCTGACAATCGGCGAGTTTTCCAGGCAACGCCCCACCCTCAAATGCGCCTTTACGGATAATAGCATCTTTAGCAGCTTTGGCAGCCAGGCGTGCTTTGGCAGCCAGAAAAACTTTTTCCATAATCCGGCGCGCGTCTTGTGGATTTTCTTCAAAATAGGTGTCCAGTCCTTCTTTTACCGCGGTCTGGACTATCGGTTGCACTTCACTATTACCCAGTTTCGTTTTGGTTTGACCTTCAAACTGCAAATTTTGTGAGGGCATTTTGACATAAACAATTGCAGTCAAGCCTTCGCGCGTATCTTCTCCCAGCACTGCTTCCTCGCCGTTTTTAGTCACGCCGGATTTTCTGGCGTAGTCATTAATAGCTCTGGTTAAAGCCATCCGAAAACCGGTGAGATGTGAACCGCCTTCACCGGTATTGGTCACATTGACAAATGACTCAACTGTTTCGTTAAAACCATCATTATATTGGAGCGCCACATCGACCTCAACGTCTCCGTCCTGTTTGTGAATATAAATCGGGTCATGCAGGGTGAGCTTGTTTTTGTTAAGGGCTTTAGTGAGTGAAACAATACCACCCTCGAAGTAGTAATGATAATTTTTGCCGGTCTGTTCTTCCCGTAAGTGGAAAAAGATTTTCGGGATTAAGTAGGCACGTTCTTTAATTGATTTTTTGAGCTGTTCAAAGTTGACCTCAATGCCTTCTTTAAAGATTTCCCGGTCCGGTAAAAAGGTCACCCGGGTGCCGCTGGTTCTGCCAAAATTTTCGGTGAATTTACCGGTGTGAGTAATTGGTTGGACGGGTTTACCGCGTACATAATCCTGCGCAAATAGTTTGTTATCCCGCAAAACTTCAACGTGCAGTTTTTCCGATAAGGCATTGACAACGGACGCGCCGACTCCATGCAGCCCGCCGGAAATTTTATACGCCGTACCTTCAAATTTGCCTCCGGCGTGAAGTTTGGTCATCACAATTTCGAGGGCAGAGATGCCGTATTTCGGCACCTTATCAACCGGAATTCCCCGACCATCATCAACTACGGTGACTGAATTATCAGTATTGAGTGTCACCCAGATGTGTTTTGCAAAACCGGCCAGTGCTTCATCAATTGAATTATCAACTATTTCTTTAATACAGTGGTAGACGCCGGTCAGGGACGTGGAACCGATGTACATAGCCGGTCGTTTGCGAACCGGCTCAAGTCCTTCAAGAACCACTATTTGCTCACCGGTATAATCTTTTTTTGCCGCCATAATTGGAAACTGTTTGAACTGGAGGGTAGTATGTAAACGAGAATTCTTTTCTAGGACAAAAAAATTCCACCTGCCCGCTTATTTGGAGGCAACTGGAACCCTAAAAAAAGTATACACGATTTGCGGCAAGACAGCAAGTAAAATTTTCCGGGTTTGGCAATTGTTTACGAAATAAACGGCACGTAAATACAGACCTGATCAAGTGCCAGTTTGAGTGCACCATTGCGCATGAGGCGCTCACGTGCCTCAAGCAGTAAGGTAAGCAGTGTGGCAAGTTGGATGCCTGTTTGCAGTGGAGATCCAGTCATTGTGTAAGAATTGCGTAGTTCTTGAGCTAAAAAACAAATCTGAATCGTGAGCCAATTTAATGCCTCATCTTTGGTATTTACAATCGTTCCCAGCAAAAGAAACCGCTCTCCAAGTTTAAGGGTTAAAAACTGGCGCCAGAAACTGGTGAGTTTTTCTAAGTCTTGGGGTGGTAGTTCATTTTCGGTAACCGGTAAATCAACAACGGTGCAGCGTGATACAATCGTAGGCAGTAGCAGGTGAACGTGGGGAGCGGAAAGAAAAAAAAGATTTGCCGCAGCCGGTTCCTCAAGGGTTTTCAACATAGCCTGTTGTGCTTCCATCGATACGTTTTCAATCTCAACGACGGTGGCTTTGAAGAGTGAAACAAATGGTTTGCGACTCATTTCTTTGAGGAGCAGGCGCACTTCAGCAATGCCAATAGTGCCTTCGGGGACGATCTGGTCAACGGCAGCCACACCGTATTTATCCAGTAAATTCCGGATATACGCATCCCGCTTCGGTTTTTGCGCATGTAGAATAATATATGATTGCACCATAAAAAATTCAGAGCAATTTCAAAATATTGTACCATGGAGCAAATTACTCTATACTGAAATCACACGTAAGATTATTACGAATGTATTGTTATGGTGCCTGCCCACAAAATTCTTGACGCGCTCGTTAAACTTACCTATGTAACGCAACCTGATGCCGACCGGTATCGGGCAGAACTGCTGCAGTCCGGCCAATCCATCGAGAACTATTTACTCAAGAAAAAAATCGTCAGCGAAACACAGCTGGCAGAGGCCCGCGCTCAAGCTTTGGGAGTTCCCTTCATCACCCTGGTTGGTAAGGGAGTTTCACCGGAGGTCATCAACTATGTTCCTGAACCAGTAGCCCGGCGCTACACGCTATTTCCTTTTGATTTTGACGCGGGTACTAATACGTTGTTGGTTGCCATGGAGGATCCGTTTGATTTGCAGGTGATCGAATTCCTGGAGCAAAAAACCGGCAAACGAATACGACCATATCTGGCCATTCCCGGAGACATCCTTACCGCAATTGATGAACGTTACGCGCAAAGTCTGGGTGCAGAGGTAACCGCGGCGCTCAAAGAAACAGTGGCCCCGGAAATTCGGACCGTTGAAGCCGGTAGGCTTGGAGAAATTATCAAGGAAGCTCCGATTGCCAAAATTGTTTCGACCCTCCTCGAGTTTGCGGTCAAAAATCGCGTTTCCGATATCCACATCGAGCCGCAGGAAGGGAAAACCCGGGTGCGGTACCGGATTGACGGTATATTACACGAAAAATTAGCGCTCCCCAAGTCGGTTCATGAGGCGGTGATTTCCCGGATCAAAATCCTGTCTGACATGAAAATTGATGAGAAACGGATTCCGCAGGACGGCCGGTTCAATTTCCGGATGGGTATCGAAGAGGTGGACCTGCGGGTATCAACCTTGCCCACCGTAAATGGAGAAAAAATTGTCATGCGGCTTTTAAAAAAAACCGGCGGAATTCCAACTCTTTCTGAATTAGGGCTGCGGGGTATGTCACTGAAACGGCTTGAAGAAGGCGTTTCCCGTCCACACGGGATAATACTCGTTACCGGACCAACCGGTTCCGGAAAAACAACAACCCTATATTCCATTATTAAAGAATTAAATACACGCGAGGTTTCAATTATCACCATTGAAGACCCAATTGAATATCANNCCGGTAGAATATCAGATTCCCGGCATTAACCAGGTACAGGTAAACCCGGCTGCAGGACTCACGTTTGCAGGCGGCATGCGGTCATTTTTGCGCCAGGATCCAAATATAATGCTAGTGGGAGAGGTGCGGGATGCCGAAACTACCAGTTTGGCTATTCAGGCAGCGCTCACCGGGCATCTGGTTTTTTCGACGTTACACACCAATAACGCTTCGGGCGCCCTGCCTCGGTTGCTTGATCTGGGCGCCGAACCATTTCTGGTGACTTCAGCGCTTAATTGTGTGATTGGACAACGGATAGTACGCCGGATTTGCGCAGCGTGCAAAGAGGAGTTTGAACCGCCTCAGGAAGTGATTGATGATATGCGGCAAGTGTTGGGCAAGATGATGGCGGCTGGTGCCGTAACCTTATTTCATGGGAAAGGTTGTGTAATTTGCAATAAAACCGGATACCAGGGACGGGTGGGTATTTTTGAGGTCTTACCTATTTCTGAAAAAATCGGTAAGATGATTTTAGAACGGGTATCAAGTGGCGATATTGAACGTCAGGCCATTTCAGAAGGGTTCATCACTATGAAAGAAGATGGCTATGTTAAAGTACTTGAAGGGGTGACGACGATTGAAGAAGTGCTCAGGGTGGCACAGGACTAGATTATTAAAATCACAAATCCCTGCCTGGCGGCAGGCAGGTCAATGACCAAATCACAATACGGAATGATTTTTAAATAATTCTTTGTTAGGATTTGAGATTTGAGTTTTGGAATTTATAACAGTATGGATATCAAACNNCCCGCCGCTCATTCGGATTGACAGTGTACTCATGGGTGTGCCGGGTGAAAAAGATCTGAGTCGCGATGACGTCGGAACCTTGGTCTATAGTCTATTTACTCCGGAACAAAAGGATCTGTTTTTAGCCAATAAGGAAATCGATTTTTCNNTTAGGTGATGCCCGTTTCCGGATAAACGTCTACTTTCAACGGGGATCAATGGCTGCGGCACTGCGCTATTTACCACAGAAGATCCGCAACGTGGAAGAGCTCGGTTTACCAAAACTCTATCACGATTTCGTCAACTTACGCCAGGGCTTTATTCTGGTCACCGGTCCCACTGGGCACGGAAAATCAACGACACTGGCCGCAATTATTAATGAAATAAATAATTCGCGCGAGACGCACATCATTACTATCGAAGACCCGATTGAGTACATGTACCCCAAGGGTAGGTCGATTATTTCGCAGCGGGAGATGCACACCGATACCTATTCATGGAATGTGGCGTTGCGCAGCGTCTTGCGGGAGGATCCGGATGTCGTACTCATTGGTGAAATGCGCGATTATGAAACTATTGCTGCGGCCCTCACGATTGCCGAAACCGGACATCTGGTGTTTGCGACATTGCATACTAACTCAGCAGCACAAACCATTGACCGGATTGTCGATGTCTTTCCGGAAAACCAGCAATCACAAATTCGTCTGCAGCTAGCGGCGACGCTTGAAGGCGTACTTTCCCAACGGTTACTGCCGCAAATTGGGGGCGGTAGAGTTCCGGCAATTGAAATTCTGATGGCCACTCCGGCGGTGCAAACCACGATCCGGGAGGGAAAAACGCATTTGATTGATAATATCATCCAAACCTCCGGGGAAATGGGGATGCAGCTGATGGAGACTTCACTCACTCAACTCGTCAAGGCGGGCAAAATTGACTTGGATACCGCAAAAGAATATTCGATCCGGCCGGAAGAATTGATCCGGCAATTTTCAACCAGTTAAAAAAGGCTGTCCAATTATGCCACTGTACAGTTACAATGCGCGTGACAATCTCGGTAAGAGCGTTTCAGGTCGGGTCGAAGCCAATAACGAACGGGAGGCGGCTAATTTAATTCGTGAACGTTCTTTGTTTCTGGTCAGATTAAGTGAAATAAAACAGGGGCAAATAGTGTTTTCGTTAAGCAGGTTTCGCCGCGTCCGTTTTACTGATATTGTAAATATCACCCGGCAATTATCTACCATGATTATTGCCGGACTGCAGGTGCCGGAAGCAATCAACTTACTCAAACGGCAATCGGTAAATCCGGCGGTGATTGAACTATTAAACGGGATATATCGCGATCTGCAAGGCGGCGGAAATCTGGCGAACGCGCTGAAAAAATATCCCCGTCAGTTTTCAACTACCTATATTGCATTAGTTCACGCCGGTGAATCATCAGGAAAACTCGATAAGGTGCTGGCTCGGCTGGCTGAAAACCTGGAAAAAGATCTGGAGTTTCGCAGCAAAATTAGAAGCGCACTCGTGTATCCGGCAATTATCGTCTCGACCATGGTAGTCGTGTTTGCCATCCTGATGATTGTGGTGGTGCCAAAGCTCACGGAACTGTATGTAGACTTTGGGCAGGATTTGCCCCTGGCAACCAGAATCCTGCAAGGGATGTCAGATTTTAGCGTCCGCTTCTGGTGGCTAGTACTGATTTTATTTTTGGGCGGGGGTTACGCGTTTGCAAAATGGAAAAAGGGACCGGTTGGTAAACGGGTGTGGGATGGATTACTACTTCGCCTGCCCCTGTTTGGCCGTTTGCTACAGGAAATGATTCTGGTTGAGTTTACCCGGACGCTTGGGTTATTAGTCGGCGCCGGAGTGCATATCTTGGATGCGCTCAACATTTTGATTGAAGCCGTAGACAATATTTATTTTAAAGACGCGCTGAAAGATATCACTAAAAAAGTCGAAAAAGGCCTGCCTTTGGGGCAACTTTTTGCACAATACCAGATTTTTCCGGCGATACTCGTGCAAATGGTCAAAGTCGGCGAAGAGACGGGTAAAATGGATGAATCACTGATTAAACTATCAACTTATTTTGAAAGCGAAACTGACCATGTGGTCAAAGGATTGACAACCGCAATTGAGCCAATTATCATGGTTATTTTAGGAGTAGGTGTCGGCTTTATCGTATTTGCGATTATTACACCGATTTACCAGTTAACCAGTAGTTTTTAGGTAAATCTGAAGCATTCCTTCAACATATGCGTTTATTGAATGTCCAAATGATCATAAAAATTTTAACGCAAACAATTGAAAGGAGGTGAACTTATGTTTATGCCCAAACATATGAATCACTCAACACGAGGTTTTACCCTCATCGAACTTTTAATTGTTATCGGAATTATTGGTATATTGGCGGTAGGTTTACTGGCTGCAGTTGATCCGCTAGAACAACTTAAAAAAGGTAATGATACCAATAAAAAGCGGATCGCAGTTGAATTTCAGCAAGCCTCAAGTCGTTTCTTTGCGGTGCGAGGTCAACCAGCTTGGTTGGCTGGGACTGTACCGGCTGCTGCAAATATGACTAATGCTGCTGTTACTGCCATGATTACTAATATGCAAACAGCTGGAGAACTCAAATCCAGTTTTCAAAGCGCAATTACTACTGTTGGCGTTTTATTATTTGTTAACGGTACTGCGGCGACGGGAGATGTTACAGTCTGTTTTGCACCGGAATCAAAAGCAGAGAGGACTAATTATACAGCCCTCTACTCAGACAATGTAGGCTCTTCAGTGTGTACTATTACAACTGGTATAGGATGTTTCTGGTGTGCACGGTAATCTGTAGTTTAGAAACTATACTTAAGAAGCGGCTCACGGGCCGCTTCTTTGGTGGTTGTGCGGATAATGAACATTAAGATATGATTAATAATCATGCTGGTTTTTACTGTATTTATTTTTATAGTTGGGGCTATTTTCGGCTCGTTTTTTAACGTGCTGATTGATCGGCTTCCCCACAACGAAAACCCGTTTAAAGGCCGTTCTCACTGCGACTTTTGCAAAAAAAAACTGGCCTGGTTTGATTTGATTCCAGTCATTTCATTTGTGTGGTTACGTGGCAGATGCGGGTATTGTCATAAGAAATTATCATGGCAGTATCCATTAATTGAGTTAGCATCCGGATTTCTATTTGTAATTATTGCCGGGTATATATTTAGTGAAATACCTTTATTTGCCGGTGAAAGTGTCAAGTGTCAAGTGTCAAGTGTCAGATGTTTAGTAAATTACTTCAGCTTGCTACTCACCTTTTCCTCATTTCTGGTGATTTTTGTCGCGGATTTGAAATACCAGATTATCCCGGATGAACTGGTTTTATCAAGCGGCATGGGTGCATTACTCTACCAGTTGACAATGTATGCCGGTAATTTGCCGCAGCTCGGGTATGTGTTACTTGCAGGGCTTGGAGCCTGCCTGTTCTTCTACGTCATCTATTTTGTGACCAAAGGCAAAGGGATCGGGTTTGGAGATGTGAAACTGGTATTTGTGCTTGGCTTATTTTTGGGAGTTACCGGTGTCGTCGTCGGGTTGTACGTCGCTTTCTTGACAGGTGCAGCCGTTTCCAGCATACTGGTTTTAACCCAAAGAAAGAGATGGAAGACTCGGATTGCCTTTGCCCCGTTTTTATTAGTTGGGGCGGTCACGAGTTTCTTTTTTGGACAACAACTGATTAATTGGTATGCTGCATTTTTCTCCTGATCATAACCGCGGATTTACCCTGATGGAAATTATTATTGTGATTGGAATCCTGGGTTTACTGCTGACTGTTGGATTGGCTTCGTATCAGGGATCACAGCGGGCAGCACGTGACTCACGGCGCAAAGTAGACCTGGAAATTATTGCCCAAGCTCTGGAAATTTATAAATCCGATAATGGTCGTTATCCCGGGGAAATAGGATGTGATTCAAGTCGGGGCAGTTGTGGTGGCTGTCCCTGTAGTGGAAGCACTTGGGCTGGTGCCATAACCACGGCGCTCGAACCAAATTACATCCGGGATTTACCAGTTGACCCAAGAAATAATTCTACTAATTACTACAGTTACGAACCAGTTTGTTCAGAAACCCAAACGGTATGTGGTACTTCCCGTGCCTGCTCAAGTAGTTGTTGTGCGTATGAATTACGTGTGACATTGGAAGCGGGCACTACCCAGACAGTTTGCAATCCTTAGTCAGTTTCAAAAATCAGATAACCACTGTGAAACGAAACACAAGAAATGCTCAAGGATTTACTCTTGTAGAGCTTATGGTAGTGATAGCTCTCATGGGGTTGTTATTTAATCTGGGCGTTGCCCGTTACATTGATTTTAACCGCCGGCAAAGTGTTGTCGCTCAAGGCCTTAAGCTCAAAAACAATTTGCGCAGTATTCAACAAAATGCGTTAAGTGGAGTCAAGCCTGCTACTGGTTGCACAGTACTTGAGGGTTATGTCATTCATTTTCACACAACCGATTTACGACAGTTTTTATTTTGCACCCCTCAACACACAATTCTTACCCTTAGTGACATCGCCTCCGAACCCGCATTAAAAATTTTTCCGCTGCCCTCAAATTTCAGATACGGAACTACGATAGGGGGAGCATTTCAAGATGCATCACATATAAAACATGTTTTATTTAAAGTTTTAGGTTCGGGTATTGCAATCTATGAGGGGTCCCCGAGCGGGAATTTTTTACCGGCAGTAACGTCACAGCTGATAACTATTCGAGCCTTTGCTAATCCCTACCGCTATTACAGTGTGTGTTTAGCTGGTGGGGGTGACATTAAGGACTGTGGGTACAGAACTGGCAGTCCGCCAGTATGCACATGTCCGTAAAAAAAGGGTTAAACTATGCAACAAATTAACCATACGCGTGGAGGCACCACCTTACTGGAGGTTATTTTTACTATTGCGGTGATTGGTATGGTTTTAGGCGCACTGATTACTGCAGTAAATTATGGCCTTAGTAACGCGCAGTATGCCCGTAACAAGGCCCTGGCTACCAAATATGGTCAGGAAGCGGTTGAATGGTTACGGGAACAACGGAATTTAAACTGGTATGAATTATACGATAATAAATCTTGCCCTAGTAGTGTGGGGTGCGTATCCTACTGTCTCCCTGATTTGTCTACGCTTGTTGATTTTTCCTACTGGCCAAGCCCGGTTGCGTGTAGCGCAGGCGCGGTAATTACCGATCAGTTTCTACTGTTTCACCGGGAAATGATTCTGGTTCGGGATGGGACGGATAAAATAACAGTGCAGGTACGTGTTTTTTGGCAGCAAGGAAATCGTGATTCGGAAATTAAATTAAACACATATTTAACCAGGTGGCAATGAAAATAAAGAAATCAGTAATCAGTAACCTGCCTGCCGGCAGACAGGGTCAGAAACCAGAAACTAAAAGTTCCGGTTTTACTTTGGTTGAGGTGTTGGTGACTTTTGCAATTGTCAGTATCGTCATGACTATTGGTAGCATATCTTTCTTTTCCCTGCTTCGCGGTGCAAACAAGACCGAAATTCTGAAAGAAGTAAAGCAAAATGGAGATTATGCCCTGTCAGTTATGGAAATACGACTCAGAAACGCCCGTGATATTACTTCAGGTTGTGACGGCACTATCACCAACTCAATTAGTATTGAAAATCCGGACGCCACTACTACCACTTTTTCGTGCATAAATACCGGAAGTGCGCAAGAAATCCGTGAACAAACAACAGGTGTCACCACTTATTTAACCGGTCCCCAAGTCACCATTGCCACAGATTGCGCAACTGCCGCAATAACGAGTCTCATGTTCTCCTGCAACCTATCAGCAGTTGATGGGGTGACTAAAAATGTCGGTCTGGGTTTTACGCTGAAGCAGGCAAATTCTGATTCACCCCTGACTGAACAAGCACAACAAACATTTTCTTCACAGGTAACCCTTCGGAATAACTAAAGCTGGTATTCCCTCAACTCATTACGGACAAATTTTAAAAATAAGACGAGGGCTTTACCCATCAAGTACAGATCATAAACTTGATTTTTTTTAAGCGCGTACTCCAGGTCACTTTTCATCCAGTCATCAAACTTTTGACTGTGATACCCATTCACAATCCAGGGGGAAATGATGCCGGGTTTAATTTTATGGCGTTCCTTTTGCCAAGGTAAGAGTTTCTTGACTTCCGCAACCGGTAGCGGTCGTGGTCCGACAATTGCCATGTGTCCGAGAAAAATATTAATTATTTGTGGCAGTTCGTCAAGGCCGGTGTGGCTTAAAAATCCGCCTATTGCTGTAAAGCGCGGATCATGGCGGATTTTAAATACCGGCCCCTTAGCTTCGTTTTGAGCTTTGAGCTTTACCTGTAATTTCTCTGCGCCTACATGCATGGTACGAAACTTGTAAAGCATAAACGGTATACCGTTCAGGCCAACTCGTTTCTGTGCATAAAATATAGGTAGACCACTCACGATAAAAATCAGGAGAGAAATAACTGTAATCACCGGCGTTACCAATAGCACTATTGACAACAGAAATAACGCATACAGGAAATTCAGGATATATGAAGTCATAATTAAAACCGTAAAAATTCAGACCTTTTACCCAACACAACACTACCTAAGAATTCTCTTAAGTATTGCAGGATAAAATTGTATCATATAGTATTACGGTTGTGGTTTGATAAAAACGGTACCTGTCATGCTGAACTCGTTTCAGCATCTAGATTCCCAAATCCCAAAGGGATCCGTTTGGGACGAGTTTAGAGTGACATTAAGGTTTAGTCGTTTTGTACTTAAAAAGTATGCACTCCGAAACACAATTGTTTATAGATTTACTTCTCGGCATGACCCAAAAAGAACTGCAAGCCCGGTATAAACGTACGGTCTTTGGGTTTTTATGGGTGGTCATTAATCCGGTTTTACAAATGGTAGTCATCGGATTTATCTTCCGTTTCTTTATCAAAGAACCAATTATTAATTATTATTTCTATTTACTGATTGGACTTTTAATGTGGAATTTTTTTACACTAAGTCTTACCAAAGCCACGCCTTCAATTGTGTTTGAACGCTCACTTATTAAAAAAGCCCGGTTTCCCCGGATGGTGATTCCCCTATCCATAGTACTATCCAATTTTGTCCATTTCGTCTTGAGTCTCATACTATTTATTCCTCTTACCATGTTTGTGGGAATTTTTTCATTTACCACGTTACCGGCGCTGCTGCTTGCGATTGCCTTACTCTTGTTATTTACCATAGGATTAAGTTTGCTGACCTCGGCTCTAAATGTCCGTTTCCGTGATGTGAACTTTTTTGTGCAGGCGCTTCTCATTATCTGGTTTTATGCAACCCCAATTGTCTACTCAATATCTGTGGTTCCACGTGATGTGATCTGGTTATGGCGTTTAAATCCTCTTACTGCGATAGTGCAGTTATTTCAATATGCTCTGGTTGAGGCACCAGGTCCTGGACCGGCGATGATTACGTTAAATACACTTGAAATTATGGTGATACTCGGGTTAGGTTGGTATACATTTCAAAAGTTAAGTAAAGAATTTGACGATTGGGTATGAAGAAAAAAAGCAAACAGAAATCAGTGAACGGCAAAAAATGAAAGTTGAAATTGACCAAAGTGGAAAACTTGAGCAATTAGACACCTTAACCGTAATTGGTTTTGCAAATGGAAAAACTGATGCGGTTGTGCTTTCTGTATCGACGAAAAGGTCACTAATTGCGCATTTGCGTAAAAGTTTAATACCACAAAAAGATATTCTTCCAGTGCTTTTCGGCGTGGTTATATTCATGCTGATTGAATCTCTAGCAAAGAATATTGTAGTTGTTATTGATGAAGAGTATACCGGAAAAGATCAGGTGGTTAGAGAAACATTAGAAAAACTATTACGTAATAAGTTTGGTACAAAATGGACAAGAAGCATTCGATTTCGGCGAATAGGTAAACCATCTCCTGCGCATAAGCTGGTTTGGAGATTGCATCGGCAAAAATATAAAAAAGGCCTTAGGAAGCTTCCTGCGAAGGAAATTTTAAAATATTTTTCCACTAAAAAAGCCGGGCCTTTGCCGTCCTCACCTTCCGCTTTGACGCAAGGGGTCCGGAGGAGCTCGACTTAAATATATGATAGCAAAAAACGGGAAAAAGTCAAGCAGGAATACTGTTGCAGTTCAATTAACCAACGTTTCAAAACGTTATACAATTCATCATGAGAAGCCGACCTTGGTTGAGCATTTAATAAATGGGAGAACTGAAAGTTTTTGGGCGCTGAAAAATATTAATTTGACAATCAAGAAGGGCGAAAAAGTCGGGATTATTGGCCCAAATGGCAGCGGCAAAACGACGCTTCTAAAAATTATTTCCGGCATCACCTTCCCTACTTCAGGCCGGGTTGAGACATTTGGGAAAACTATATCACTGATCGATTTGGAAGCAGGTTTTCATCCAGATCTGACCGGGTATCAAAATATATTTCTTAATGCGATGGTCCTTGGAATGAAGCGAAAAGAAATTGAAAGTAAAATTAAAGACATCATTTCTTTTGCCGATATCGGAAAATTTATCGACGTACCCTTATTCACCTATTCTGAAGGCATGAAACTGCGTCTGGGTTTTTCCATCGCAGTTCATGCGGAACCAGAAATTTTAATACTAGATGAAAACATGAGTGCAGGAGACGCTAACTTTCACCAAAAAGCACAAGCAAAAATTCAGGAGTTTTTTAAGTCGGGGAAAACGATTATTATCGTCAGTCACTGGTTAGACTATGTCAGAGAGAACTGTGAACGAGTTGTTTTACTGCGAAAAGGTATCGTTGAAAAACAAGGAAATGCCCAAGTAGTTAAGCAATATGGTCCGCTGTAGACTTGTATTACTCCAGATATTTTCTGGCGAGGCGCATGGATTCGGAGACAAAAAATTGTTTGACCTTACCCCAGGAAACTGGGGTAAGCATTTGGGGCATATCGGTTTTATCCGCCTCATCAAAATAAGTGAGTGCTTTTATGAGTGTAAATATTTTTGTTTGTAATTTTTTATATTTCTGATCATAGAGTGAGAACATGGTGTCAAAAGAAATATTTTGTCGCGTTATCTCAAAGAGATCAATGTAGTCCCGTTTCGTTCCACGATCGGTAATGGCGACCAGTTTCATAGCAGCTATATCGTGTGGATGAGCAATTGACACATTGGAAAATGTTGTGGTTGAAGCAACGAGCGGATAATTATATTCAAAATAACTGAATTTTACAGTATTAAAAGTTCCTAGGAGAGTAATTCCAATTGCTTTCTCTTCCACAAACTCACCTGCTTCTGACAATTTATTACTTAACATCGCAGGTTCAAATTCTTTGGAAGAGAAAAAATCAAAATCTTCAGAAATACGGTGCCCAAAATGGAGTGCAAACGCCGATTCTCCAGCGAGATATCCATCAGCTATTACTCCACTTTTTCCTAATACGGCCAGAGCTGTTTGCGCTGATTGAGATAAAACGTTTGCAAACACGCAACCTCCTTTTCAGAAAGCCCCAAATAATGAGTCCAGAAACGGCCATTCCATGGTGAAAAATCGCGCATTTTTCTGAAAGTTTCGGCAATAAGATCTTTAGGGTAATTTCCCAATACCCATTTTGCAGCTTCCAGATTCCCTTTATCCAGAAGGCGGTTGATCACATAGTACGGTTTTTCCGCCGGGTTAAGTTTGCGAGCGTCTATGTCCCAAAAAAACCGATACAACGACTCCGGTAGCCGTGTTGGCAACTGATTTTTACTCATGATAGTATTATAGCCCTTTAAGTTTAAGGGATCATCATGCTTAAACATTACTTAATTACAATACCGTATTTTTTGATTTCATGAGCCAGCGGGTCCCATTTGTCGGCAAAATCACGCGGATGGTACGGGTGAGGTTCTATGTCGATTGTTTTTTCGTCGGTCAGCTTCATCAAAGTCACTCTTTCTCTGTGGCGATCCTTCCCGAAGGTGTCGGATATTACACATATATCAATATCACTCCATGGTTTTGCATCTCCCTTCGCCTGCGAACCAAAAACTATTAGATGGTTGACAGGTATTTTGCTTAGTTGTAGTTGCTTGGCAAAACGAGAAACTTGTAACGCGATTTCCTTAGTCAACTTTTTTTGAGAAGCCATAGGTAGAATCCTCCACAAATTTTTATCCATCGAAGTGCAAACTCTTTTGTCGCCTTTTTATAAAATTTATGCTTATAATCGTCGTATCTAGCTTCGAGGTTAAATGACGAAATTTCTTTAAGCTGGTCTACTTGTTCCGAAGTTAGTTTTATTTCTGCAAGTAGCGCAAGTTTATCAAGTCTATGAACTGGTGGTGGAATTTTCTCATGCTTGGTAATTAATCCTTTAAGTATTTTTTCTAGAGCCAAATGCCAGAAAAAAAGTGACCAATCGTAATGCTTCAACTTTTGCAACAACGATATTTTGCTTTGCCGATTCAAACCAGTATGCAGTTGCTTCTCCATTTGTCATGGTATAGTGTATTATACCTATTTATTCTAGTGAAAAACAAGGTTAAATAAACCAGTTTCAGAGATTCAAATTTTAGATGAAAACATGAGCGAAGGAGATGCTAATTTTCATAAAAAAGCACAAGCAAAAATTCAGGAGTTTTTTAAATCTGGAAAAACGATTATTATCGTCAGCCACTGGCTGGAGTATATAAAACAAAATTGTGAGCGGGTGCTGGAGATGAGATTAGGGAAATTAAGTCCGTGAGAAACTATATAATCTCTAGATATTTTTGAATAGCATTGGCAAACAGTTTAATTTCTTTTATGTCTTGCGGTAAATCACGAAATAACATTGAATAATCAACTTTAGCATAGCCGTGAACTAATAAATTTCTCAGTTTTGGCGCTTTTTGAAATGACTTGGCAAGCTTCATTGGAATAATATTTTCCTGGCCAAGCAGCAGGATAACATCTACGGCGCTTTCGCGGCCAGGAAGTTCAAGCGCTGAAGCAATATGCATCGCGATATCAATGCTAATTTCGACAGCTGTATGCAGCCGGTGATTGATCAAATGTTGAATATCCCGATTTTGTTCAAGCTCAACAAGCGTGAAATTCATCGACTCAAGATCATACACATAGTTTTTTAATTGATCCAAAAGATCCTGTACAATTATTTTATTTAACGGCATAAATTCCTTCAGTAAAGGATTTATTAAGATAGTATGCTTTAATCCGCATAAGGTGGGTATAATCTTCATTTAATTTTCGTATCCGGGTTTCAAGCAGTATTCGCTCATCAGCACTCTTTTCATAGATAAGCTTGCCTTTGATGATTTCGGTAAGTAAGAGTGGCTTGTCAGTTAAATCGGCAATCACCACATCGACTTCTTTTTCCGGCAGTGCCCGAGAAACATTTGATGAAAATGCTACAATGGGAACGCTTTGCTTACTCAAACAGAGAAAACCGAGATCAATGTCGCTTGTATTGGTAGGTTTGCCATAGGCATATGAACCAAACAAATACGCAGCTACAATGTCAGTTTCCTTGCTTGAATGCGTTATGATAGTTCTTATGAAGTGAGGATTAAGTACTGTTTTCATTGTTATAAAGTATAACATATCTCGAGAGAAAGTTGACCTTGCCGACTGTATTAACTAATGTTTGGATTTAGACGAAAACATGAGTGCCGGAGATACTAATTTTCGCGAAAAATCTCTAAATAAAATGCAGGAATTCTTTCGCCAGGGAAAAACGATTATTATTGTCAGTCATTGGCTGGAGTACATAAAACAAATCTGTGAGCGAGTGATTCTGATGGAAAAAGGCAAAATTGGAAAAGTTGGAAAATCCCACTTAGCTAAATGATACGATCTGGTAAACAGGTAGGAATTTCTGATATACTAGGAGTATGACAGCTCAAGATGTGGTAGAGTTTTGGTTGGCTGGAGCCAATGACGCCCTTAAAACCGCTGAGGAGTTGATGATTGCCGAACGCTATCATCATGCCCTGTTTTTTTGTCATTTAGCGGTCGAGAAAATGCTTAAATCCGTATACGTAACTAAAATTGGTAATGTTCCCCCCCCACTCCATAATCTGCTGTTACTTACGGATAAGGCAAAAATTAAACTTCCGGAAGCAACGCTTGAACAACTACGAGAGATTAATACATTTAATGTTGAAGCGCGTTACGATGACTACAAACTTAAATTTTACAAAAAAGCCACGAAGGATTTTTCCGAAAAGTGGTTTAGCGTTACAAAAAAGTTGTTGCTATGGCTCAAAAGCATCTGAAACCTGTCATTCAAAATCTAATACTGCGTTACAAAGAAATACTTGAACGAGAATTTCCGATTACTCAGGTAATTGTTTTTGGTTCGCAGGCCAAAGGTACCGCGAGTCAATATAGTGATATTGATGTATGCGTGGTGTCCCCACATCTCGGACACGATCGACATGATGAACGTGTCATGCTCAGTCGGTTCACCGACGGCATAGATTGGAGAATCGAGCCTCACCCGTACCATCCGGATGACCTTACTGATCCGTGGGATCCACTCGCCAATGAAATCCGCAAACATGGAATATCAGTCTAAAGTTTCAACCCCGAATCTCGTCGCCGTCCACGCCGATCCGGAAATCTTAATACTAGACGAAAACATGAGTGCCGGAGATACTAATTTTCGCGAAAAATCTCTAAATAAAATGCAGGAATTCTTTCGCCAGGGAAAAACGATTATTATTGTCAGCCACTGGTTGGATTATATAAAACAAAACTGTGAGCGGGTAGTGTTATTGCGAAAAGGAAATATTCAAAAAGAGGGAAATGCAGGAGTGATTGATCGGCACTTTCACCCCTGAGTTTTTTTACTCTATCGTAAGACCAAATTTGTTTGGATTGGCAAGTAAAGATTTGATTGCTGCGAGGAAAACATCAAAATCTGACAAGTCATTTTGAATAATTTGATGGAGTTCTTCGGGTTTGATTTCCGCATAGAAATGCACCAGGCGATTTCGATATTTTGCCATTTCAACGAGTTTGGTTTGTGCAAATTCTTTCTCGACAATACCGTGTTCCCCCATTTTGAGGGCTATTTCTTTATACTGGGTAGCTTGACCTCCGGGAATCCGTGACAGGATATGGGTGCTAATATTAAATACTCCTTCTAATGCCCGGTGCAAATGAAACTGGGCTAGTTTCCAGCCCGTTCCACCAGTGAATTCATTTAAACTTTGCTCACCCAGTTATGTCAATTCGGCTATTTCAGCTTCAATTCCCTCAACCCGTTTGGCAATGATGTCTCTCTCGAGGTTCAATTGATTCATGGTGTAATCCGAGCCAGTGTCGCGTTTTGAAAAATTTGCCGCAGTGGCGCAAAATCAGCATAATTTCGCATGACTGATTCGCGAAACCGGGGAAAGACTTGTGCATTTTGCTCATAGAGTACTTTTCCGTATTTAGCCACATGATTTTGCAGCTCCATCGGCGCCTCAGGTAAAAATACAATGTCAATATCGACCAGGCGATTTATTTTTTTTGATACTAAGTCATAAACCTTATCGTAAATTTGTTTTCGTTGCTGTTTGGAAAGGTTAGACTTAACGAGGACGGCAATATCATAGTCACTCCATTCAGACGCTACATTTTGTGCATGCGAACCAAAGAGAATGAGCGCTTCGATAGGTAATGGTGTAAGTAGTTCATTATCGGGTTGAGTCAGTTCTATGGGGGTTCGAATATTCATCACTGAAAGTATAGCATATTAACGGATTCTCTTATTCTTCAAGATATTTTCTGGCGAGGCGCATGGATTCGGAGACAAAAAACTGTTTGACCTTATCCCAGGAAACTGGGGTGAGCATTTGTGGTAACTCATCTGCTTCGGCGTCTTCAAAATAGCTGAGTGATTTTAATATAAAATAGAGATTGTTTCCCAGTTTCCCAAATTTTTGCTTGAAAAATTCGATCAACTGTTCAAATGAATATTGTTTAGATATGAAAAACAAATCTATATAATCACGCTTTGTTGCTCGACCGCAAATTGCCGAAAGTTTCATAGTAGCAATATCCGGAATCGAAGCAAAGCCTATTCCATTAAATTGTTGTAATTCGTTCAGTAATGGATAGTCGTACCTGAACAGACTGAATTTTACGTCGTTAAATAAACCCAAAACAGTATGTGGCGGCTCAAGTAGTGTAGTTTGGAAATTACCTATTTTTGCAAGTTGCGACGCAACATCTGCAGCTGGTAGATCATTACGGGTATAAAAATCGAAATCATACGATTTACGGTGCCCTAAATGAAGCGCTAAAGCGGAACCTCCGGCCAGATATGCATCTTTTAGAATTTCCGAATTGCCTAGTATGGCCAGAGCTGTTTGCGCTGACTGCGATAAGGTTCCTGCATGCATATAAACTCCTCCGGGTTGACTTGTAAATAGTGCGCCCAAAAAGTTCCAGTTTTTTCATTAAAGTCACGCATTTTTTTAAACGTGTCCAGGATGAGAGAACGCGGAAAATATTTCAGCATCCAGCGAACACTTTCGATATTTCCCATATTAATTAGTCGGTTGATCACATAGTACGGTTTTTCCGCCGGGTTAAGTTTNNCTTAAACATTACTTAATTACAATGCCATACTGCTTGATTTCGTGAGCCAGTGAATCCCATTTATCGGCAAAATCTCGAGGATGGTACGGGTGTGGTTCAATGTCGATTGTTTCCTCATTCTTTAGCAGCATGAGTTTCACGCGCTCCGTATGCCGATTTTCTCCAAAAGATTTGGAAATTACACAAACATCTATATCGCTATATTCACGGGCAGTTCCTTTAGCTTGAGACCCAAACAGGATAACTTTTTCAAAAGGTATTTTTGCTTGACGAATTTGCACAATAAAGCGTTGTACTTCGTTTATTATTTTTTTATTTATTTT
>DQGR01000031.1 GCA_003524845.1 Patescibacteria group bacterium | reverse complement strand
GAATTCTGTTAATATTTTAGTGATATTTGACAGTCGAAGTGATGCTAACCAAATTTTTGCCTCATTCTGGTATAATTAAAGACGGAAACCGGGCAATCGCCCGCCACGCAGTGTGCCGTGAGACGTGTACGAATAGTACTGAAAAGTCGAACGGCAAACGCGGGTGGGAGGAAAGTCCAGACAGCACAAAGAGAGGGGATGCGGCGTAAGCCGCAGCGTGAAAACGCCGGTGATTTGAGTGCGAAAGCACTCGGATACGAGGCCAGAATTGACCGGCTGAGAGAGCCACAGAGACGAGCGGAAACCTAAGATCGCAAGATTATGGTTGACGTGTGAAACGTGCCAGGTAGTGAATTTTCGCTGTGTATACACACTATACGCGATTGATTTATTAACAACAAGTCAATAAGTTGTTAACTTATAAAGCAATTTTATTTCGTAAGAAATAGCGAAAATCTACTACCTGGCGAGGCAATCCCACCTGCTGCAACTTCCGAACGGTCTGCTGCGTATCTTTGCGTTTTCCACCGAAAGGCGGAAACAGACCAAAGCGAAGGCACCCGCCTGAGGCGGGCAGAACGCGACACATAATCGCATCTGAGAGAAATGATTGCGTAAACAGAATCTGGCTTACGAGTTTCCAAACTACTAACCCCTCACCATATGGTGAGGGGTTTAGTTTTTAACCTGTACTTGTCTACTCGCAAACCTTGACTACTCCGGGCAGACCATGTACAGCAGTCATGGAAGGTACCTTCAACAACTGTTTTTTACCGTACTATCGTAATAGACGTACCGGTGAGCTCGCTCGTAGCTGTGGCGTTCAGCCGGTTATTCGGAGCAGCGGTACGAAATATCGTATACTGTGTAACTTCCGGGCTTCCATTGGCCGGATCAAATGGAATTGCCGCAATGTAAATTGGCGTCAAAAACGTCAAATCAAGTCCAGTGGTAGTTCCCACAACCGTCGGCGTCATGGTAATTACCGGTGGCAAATTCCCGTTATTTTCAACCGCGTATTGATAGAGCGCGTTGGTGATGCCATACAAATCAGCTCTTCGTTGCGTATCGCGGGCTGCAGCAAACTGACGTGCCGGATTAACGGCAACCAAAACAACAGCTGCCAGGATGCCGATAATACCAATGACAACAAGTAGCTCAATTAAGGTGAAACCGTGTGTTTTTTTCAAAAATGTTTTCATTGTTTCACCCCCTTTCACTNNCCAGCCTAGCATAAAAAAAAATCCGCTGTCAATGTCACTCTGTGTTTAAAATGTCAATTGCCTGATTAACCGCCTCAGCATCAATTAATTGTTTGTTGGTGGATGGCGGATTCTGCAAGTACACACTGACAACTTTAGACAACGAAAACACTACATTGACGACAAGTAGCGAAATGATCACCACCGCCATGATAGCAATCAGTATGACTTCTTTATTGAGTGGTAAATGGGTTTTGGACATAAATCACTAAATTAACAGAGGTTTCGCCAGTTTGCGCAAATCCGTCAGGGGTGCGCGCGCTTAGTTGCACCACATGCGTCATGTACCGCAATTTCTCCATCTGCGTCAAAAATCGGGTTAAGCGAACGAGGTCTGTTTTCATCGTCACGGTAATTGGTAATAGTAATTTATCCTTATCTTTGACCGGCTCGTTCGCCGTAAATTTTAACGTGTATTCATCGCTTGACGAGCGCACTTCTGTCTCCAGAATTTGCACAAAGTCAACAAATGTTTCTTCGTTGGGGAATACTTCTGAAATTACCTCAATTTCATTCTGATAACTTTCATAAATATTTTGGGCAGAGGCAATAATCCGCTCTTCCTGTTCAAGGGTCACCAGTTCATTTTTGAGTAGCTTAATTGTCTTTGCCTCACCTTGCACCAGAAGTATAAATAACACGTTTAAAAGAATTATGGCAATTACGATACTGGTAAGTATAGTGAGACTATTTAATGCTGATTGTTTTATTTGTTTCATTTACTCTTTAACCAGGAAACTAATTGAAAAACGACTATTCCGAGCAAGTTCTAAAGAATCAAGCGGTAATGTAATCCGATCAAATTCATCACTTGCATCAAGCCGCATCTTAAAATCCAGAAGATCGGTGCGTGATTCAGCTTCACCCTGTAGAATAAATTGCTGTTTGGTGTCATCAAATTCCCATTGCGTGATATGTACTGCTGGTGGTAATAAATTAGCAATCACCTGAAGTTTATCCCGGGCAGTCTTCCTCATCGGCGCAAGTTCCACAATATTTTTAGCTTGTGCGTTAAGTAGCAATAATTTCTGGGTATCCGGCTTTTGGCTTACGGTGATTTCAGTGATTGATTGAACTCGCGACTCAAGTCGCTGTCGCTCAAACGTCAGGAAGACAAATAGTACTATTGAAAAGATGAAGAAAACTCCCAAAATTACACCGCTGCGACTAAATAAGTTACGGTAAAATATAGTTTCCCGTTCACGGTCATACTTTTTTTGAATTTCCGGGGGCAATAAATTGATGCTGTTTTCATCTTCCGGAGGCGCAATTGGTGAAGTTGCCACTGCAAACGCTTTGTTAAATGCCGGGTTACTGATTGCGGTCATCAGGAGTTCAATTGGATAGGGAACATGTGGCTTCATCTTGTCCGCGAATTGGGTTGACGCCAGGTCTCCGGTCAATGCAATTGTGGTATTTTTTTCCTCAAGGATTCCTTTATTTTTGTAATACGTAATTACCTCGAGCACAGTCTGATTGATGTTGGTAAAAAATACCTCATCAGTCTCACCCTGCGGATGGTTGACAATTGTCGTAAACAGAGTTTTTTTACCGGCGACGACTGACACATAGGCGCCCCGATAGTTAATTTCGGTCACAATTGCGTGTTGACCGGGATTAAATACTAACAGTCGGGACAGTGCGGATGCCCCGGGTTCAAAGCTCACCGGCTTAAGCCCGATGTCGATGAGTGCCGGAACAATCGTATCGAGAATTTTCTTTTGGATGGCAACCACTACGACTTTGAGGTTGTCTGCGGTTTGCTCAACCAGTTTCCAGTCAAAATAAACGTCTTCTTCCGGAAAGGGAAACAGATCTTTAACCTGATAGGAAATTGCTTCGCGTACATCTGAAAGTGGAATAAACGGGAGATTATGTTCCCGACTGTATGCGTACACCTCAGGAAAACAAACCATCACGTAATTAGTGCTGAATTTACCCGCTGCTACAAGTTTACGAAGTAAATCTTTAAACACGTCGACTGCCACCAGTGCGCCGTCTTTAAAGGTGTTTTCGGGAATTTGAATTTCCGCAGCAGATCTGACTTTACCTTCGGGTGTCACTTCGACTGCTCGAATCCAAGTCCGCCCGATTGATAAGCCGAAATGGGTGTGTTTTGGAATAAAAAGATCGATCAGGGCAGGCATACGGTTATTGTATCACGTCGTGCAGTTGCAAATAACCCTGCTTACTCACTAAGATAGAGTAGGTGCATATGTTTGTGATTTGCGTATCTGACTAGTTATCATGTTGGCACAAAATAATAGACGACGAATAAATGGTTTTACCATGCTCGAGACTATCGTTGCCCTTGGCGTCTTGAGTATGTTTTTCGGCGCCATTACTGTTATTTTGCAAACTGTGTTGACTAATATCGGCGAATCCCGGGTCCGCACAACAGCGCTCTCACTGGCGCAAACAAAAATGGAGCTGATCCGTAATCTCCCCTACGCCTCAGTAGGCACGAGCGGCGGCATTCCAACTGGACCGATTCCCCAGAATGAAGTAGTTGCGGTTAATGGTTTGGATTTTACGGTAACTACTTCAATTATTTACATCGACGATGAGTTTGACGGTGTGGCTCCAGCTGATGTAACGAACGCCGATTACAAACGCGCCCGCGTGGAAATTACCTGGAACGGTCTCTACCCATCACGGGTACCAATCACCCTAGTGACTAACATTGCCCCTAAAGGGATTGAAACGGTTGTCGGTGGCGGAACGCTTTTCATTCAGGTATTTGATGCCAATGGGCTACCAGTATCGAATGCAACGGTAAAAATTGACAATGCGCAAGTCACTCCCCAAATCCATACGCAAACATTAACAAACGCAAACGGCCTGGTGATACTTCCCGGCTATCCGGCGTGTGTTACGTGCTATCGCATTGAGGCCTCAAAATCCGGCTTTTCGTCAAGCAGAACCTATGCAACGAGCGAACTAGCTAACCCGCTGCAGCCTGATCTGACTGTTTTGGAGGGCGAAGTTTCCCAACTTTCTTTTGCAATTGACCGGGTTTCCTCACTGGTCGTCAATTCAGTAGGCAGCGGCCCCACGTATCCACCAGTCAGTTTTGTCCTGTTTACGCTTAGAGGCACCAAAATCATTGGTTACGATGCGCTTGACGAACCAGTATATAAATATACGTTCTCTACTAATACCGGCGGCGGCACGGTCTCTATCCCAGCCCTGGAATGGGATTCGTATATGCTTGATTTCTCAAGTTCATACCATAATCTGGCCGGATCAAACCCGATTATCCCGCTCGCGTTAACCGCAGGAACCGCTGTTACAGTTAATGTGGTGGCTGAACCTAAAACAAATCGGTCGCTCTTACTGCTCGTTAAAAACGCTGCTGCCGAACTCCAGGCGTCGGCAGCTGCCCGGCTCGTTAATTCGGGTGTTAGTTACGATACGACCAAATATACCGCGGCCACCGGTTCAGCAGATTTTGGTCATGTGTATTTTGGCGGGCTTACCCCGGGAGATTATGAGCTTACTCTGACACTTTCCGGTTATCAGGATGCCACAGCATCGTATTCGATAAACAGCAACCGGCAGGAAACTACTATTATGAATTTAAGTGAATAACTCTATGAGTCGAATGAAATCAAACGGTTTTACATTGGTCGAAGTACTGGTTGCGATGTTTACCTTTGCGCTCCTTGCGGCCCTAGTTGCCGGTTTTGCCGTTTACTATTTTCAAAGCTATAATTTTTCCTTTGAGGAAAACCAGCAAATTGGCATCGCCCAATCCGGACTCACCACCATGATCAGGGAAATTCGTGAAGCTCGTCTTGCTGACAACGGAGCGTATCCAATTGAGCAAGCGCTTGATAATAGTTTTACCTTTTTTGCTGATGTGACCAATGACAACCGGTCAGACCGCGTGCGCTATTTTTTAAATGGAAACGAACTGCAAAAAGGGGTGACTGAACCAACCGTAGTCCCGGTCACTTACCCAAGCGCAAATGAACAAATTAAAACCGTGGTGACAAACCTTGATATGGCTGGAACTCCGATTTTCACTTATTATAATGGTGAGTGGCCGGCTGATACGGTCAACAATCCGCTCGCTGTGGGATCGCGGCTACTAAATACGCGTTATGTAGACGTAAAATTACGCATTGATATTGAGTCAAATATCGGTGCGCAAGCGCTCAATCTATCAGGCGGGGTAAGTATCAGAAGTTTAAAGAATAATTTATGACCAGGTAGTGAAACTTTTGCTTATGCTTCGCATAGAAATATCGGATCAAGTGTTATGAATAAATTTTGTAAACAAAAAAAGGGGCAGAGTCGTTGTCTCGTCAGAAA
This sequence comes from Patescibacteria group bacterium, assembly GCA_003524845.1. GTDB lineage: Bacteria > Patescibacteriota > Microgenomatia > UBA10105 > UBA10105 > UBA10118. The sequence continues at coordinate 6,184 of DQGR01000031.1, read as the reverse complement.
CGGCAAAGTTCTACTACCTGGTATGAAACGCGGCAGCATTTCAATTATGGTCCTTATATTCGGAATGGTGTTTGCAGTTTCTATTGGTGGGTTGGTACTGGTATCACTCACTCAGCTTACTTCATCAACCCGAACCGAGGTGTTTGAACGTGCGCTCACAGTTGCTCAATCAGGGGCAGAATACTATCGTTGGCACTTGGCGCATGATCCGCTAGATTTTGCCGACGGCACTGGTCAAGAAGGCGAAATTTATGTACATACTATCTCTGATCCGTATGGTAATACTGAAGGCACGTTTAACCTGGAAATTACGCCGCCGGCGTCGGGCTCATCCACGGTCACCATTGAATCGGAAGGCTGGCTCACTTCGAACCCAGACATTAAACGCACGGTTAAAGCCCGCTATGGCATTCCCTCGCTCGCCCGGTTTTCATTTTTGCATAACGCCAATGTCTGGTTTGGCTCAGGCATCACCGTCAATGGTAAAGTCATGTCCAATGGCGGCATCCGTATGGACGGCGTAAATAATTCGACCGTGCAAAGTTCAAAAGCTACCTATACCTGTGGCAGCGAAACCGGCTGCAGTCCAACTCAGACTAAACCAGGAGTCTGGGGCGGTGGGGGTCCCACTGAGTTATGGGAATTTCCGGTTCCCCAGATGGATTTTAATTCGCTGATTATTGATTTCTCCAGTATGAAAGCCGCAGCGCAAAGCAATGGAGTATATTTGGGACCATCGGGAAATTACGGCTATCATTTAATTTTTAATAATAATGGCACGGTTACCATTCGTCGGATCACGGGAGCTTTAAATCGACCTGGCTGGAGTGTTGAAAATGGTTGTCAGAATTTATATCAGCAGATTTCGAATGAAGTAAATGTTGGAACATTTACGCTTACTGAAAAACCATTATTTTTTATTGAAGACCACGTTTGGGTTGATGGGGTAGTCAATGGCCGGGCCACCGTGGTGGCTGCCCGATTTCCCATCGATGTCTACAACATAAATATCTGGATCAATAATAATCTGACGTATATTGCCAAAGACGGGCATTCGTCACTCGGCCTGTTTGCCCAAAATGATATTTACTACGCGTTAAATATTCCCACTAGTTTTGAAATTAATGCCGCACTCCTGGCGCAAAAAGGACATATTATTCGCCACCATTACGGATACTCAAGTTGCAGTAACTACGCAAATAAAGTGCGCAACAATCTGACCATTTATGGCGCTGTAATTAGTAATAAAAAATCTTATTGGAACTATGGCACCGGCCCCTCATCCGGTTTTGTGACGAGGACGATGACGTATGATCCAAACTTGTACTTCGATGCACCACCGTATTTCCCGGCACAGGGCGAGTATGAATTTATTTCCTGGGAAGAGCAGTAATCAGAGCCGTATTTAAAAATTTAAAAAGGGTTTGTTGTCCAATTATGGCGTAAGTGTTTCTTCTTGTTCTATTTTCCAAGGAGGAGTGCAAGAAAGAAGTAGTCTAAACTTTCCTTCATAAGTAAATATTGTCCCAGCTGGTATCACAACTAAATCTCCTTTAGAACATCCCTCCTTAACTTCATTAATAATAAAATGTCCCTTTCCCTCAAGTATAAAGTAGATGTTGAAGATAGGTTGAGTCTTTTGCTCAACGTGCTTATCAATAGATAGTTTTATACAATCCGATGAAATTATTAAATACACCCGCAAAAGAATTTAGATGAAGGGAAAGCATACCCAACAACTATATATGCTTCATCAGCATATTCCATGAATCCCGGATTTGTGTTTGCCCAACCACTTCAATAGTTAAAAAGTGACGGTATTTTATTTTTCTGAGCAGCAATAATAATTTTCTCAAATCAAGATCACCGTGACCGAGCGCTAAGTGTGCCGATCCTTTACATCCATCGTGTAAATGGATATCAAATATTTGACGGTTCAATTTCTCAATCAGACCATAGATTTTATAGCCATCTTTGAGTAAATGTCCAATATCCAATGTGATTCCTATATCATTACTCAACGCTTGGGCTAAAGCAATGATTTCATCAGGCATAACCGGATATGCAATTTGCGTTTTGCCGCAGTACGATAGGTTTTCTATGCACAATCGAGGAGTAAACTGCAGGGAAAGTCTTTCAAGACTATTGAGAACACGCTCCTTAACCATCTTACTATTCCAAAAGTTGGGGTAGCGATCTGCATGGATTGTCAGATTTTGTGCAGAAAGTTTTTGGGCAAAGTCTATGGTTTTTGCAAGTATTTTTTCTGACGCATGGACAATCTCATCATGCGGAGATAGCAATGAAATATCCATAAAAGGAGCGTGCATGATAACTTTATATGACTGTAAAAATGTCGATATTAGGGATTTTTCAGAATTTGTTTGCGGTATGTACTCCAATAGCACTTCTATGTGTTCAACGCCGCTGAGACTTTTAATAAAGTCCATCTGCTGCTGCCAATCCAGAGTATTATGATCAAAAATGTTTAAAAATACCCCAACACTGTATTGTCTCATCCAAACCTTTCTCTCGCAGCAATAAGTGCCTGCGATGATAGAATGCTTTTTCTATCTTGCACATTAATTACTTCATACATCCAGGGGTTCTTTGATATCTGTTTTTCGAGGATGGATCTATTTTTTAGAATATGATGAAATTCTCTCATTATTGCTTCACAGCATCCGTTAACATCATATAAAATATCATACCTCGGAATGAAATGATTGTGATGATCACCGGTATATAAATGACCATCTTTAACAAGATAACTTGGAATTGTTGTTACCACAGTATCATCAGCTAAGATCTCTTCGGTAGTTGAATAATAATAAGGCGTATGTGAAAAATCGTACTGTGTAAAAACTCGCGTCGAATACAGGCCTGGTTTATAATCACGTATCCCAAACACTACGTCCTGACCTGAAGCAACTGTGTCTAATAAACTGAATGTTAATTCATCTCGAAATACAGAAATAGGCATAATTTTTAGACTTGTAACAAAATCCTGTGTATGCAATTTTTGACTCATGAGATCCGCTTTACCTGCCCGATATAAATTTAAAAATTGAATGCTTCTGTCTTGTAAGAGTTGTATCTGATCTGGCAAAAAACCGTGTTTAAATGAAAAAACGTTGTATAAATCTTCAGAAGCAAAAAAATCAGATTCAACAATATAGAATAAATCAACATCTGAAGCATCTTTTCCGCCACGAACGTTATAGAACTTTCCATAACTCATCGAGCCTCCATACAAAATACCTTTAAGAGTAGGAGGTATTGAAGCTTTTCGTAGTGCTTCTATAAATGACAACCGCTTCGTTGTTTCATGGACTGATTCAATAAAACTTGGGACGCGTTTATTTGCTTCCTTAGATATACCTCCCTCAAGTAGAAAAATACTTGGTAATGATTCTTTATCCCTCACAAGCTCCTGTATTTGTTCAATGAAAGAAAGTTGGTTTCCTGATTTGCAATTTTGATACCAAAGATCCTGTAAAATTTTTGCCCCAGCGCCGACAACAACATGCTCTTTTTGAGTTCTCACTCGATTGGGAATACCTTCATGAATAGTTATTAACTGATTCATGAAATGACTAAAGCTTTCCATTTTGCCATTATACTATAAGCTGTATAACCAAGGAAAAGCCCTCTTTCCTATTAAGGAAATTAGCCACAACAGGAAAACCAATGATTACTTCTACTGCATTTGGTACGAATAACGATATTAAACTCATTCTAAAAACGGCAAAGATAGGATGTTGCGCACCTTTTATTGTCATGATACGTACCAAGCTGATCCACGTTTGGAAGACATGTATCTGGCAACAATTGCAGATGGTGCTCAAAGATTTGGAGAGAATCGGGTTTCTCCGATAATAATCGCGGAATTAAAGCGAACATAATGGCGGCATTGACGGACGATGCGGTGACTGAAAAACATTTTAATAGACAAAAAAGCTGCAAAAGTTGTTGAGCGAGGCACGCCTCTAACAGAGAACTTAATCAAGAGATAAATGAATTTGATATTAAAAGAGATTACTAATTTCGGCAACTCTTTTTCTACTCGTACAAAGACATCTTACATGAACTGAAGTTCATCAGGATTATTAATGCACTGGTAGCACTCCAGGCCCACCCGCAGCCTGCTGAAAACTACCTACGACGCTGTAGATGGGCGCAATGATGGATAAAATCATCGCGCCAACTCCAATGCCTACCAGTAACATAAGCATTGGTTCCAGAATCTGAGTTAGGTTCTTCAACTGTTCCTCTACTTCTTCTTCGTAGAATGAAGCCAGGTCGGCAAGGGTTGCATCCAGCGTGCCGGAACGTTCACCCGCTGCAATCATCTGCACCATCAAGGTTGGGAAAACTTTTTGCTCTTTAACCGCCTGTGAAAGGGCTTTACCTTTACTAATTTCTTCAGGCAGTTTTCGCGCCAACTCCTTATATTCAAACCAACTGAGCGAGGTTAACGAGATTTCCAGCGCTTCAGTAATGGGCACAGCACTTTTCAGGAGAGTTGAAAATATCCGGTTAAATCGCGCCAGATCAACTTCTTTAATTAAGTTGCGAATCATGGGGATGGGTTTAATCAGACGAAACAGCAGTTCACGGACTGCGGGCCGGCGCAGCAAGAAAAATCCGCCAATTACCCCCAAAACTGCTAAAACGGCAATTGGCAACATTTGTTTTGACATGGCAATGCTGACGGTAAACAACGTGCGCGTAATCCAGGGCAAGGTGAGACGCAAACTCAAAAACACTTTGCCAATTTGCGGCATAATGAAAAAAAACATCAGAATGCCAATTGACAGCATGGCAATAAATATAATGGCGGGATAAAGTAATGCGCCTTTCACTTTTGAACTCAAACTGTATTCCGCGCGCAATTCACTTTCCAAGTATTTAAATACATCAGCAAGCGTTCCACTCGCTTCTCCAGCTCTCGTCAGGGTCAAAAAATACGGTTCAAATACATGCGGGTATCTCTCAAACACTGAAGACAACTGCTTTCCCTGTTCCAGACTGTAACTCATATCAGAGAGGAGTGAGCGCATAAATGGCTGTTTGGTTTCTTCCCGCAGCACACTTATCCCGTCTGAAAGCGAAAGGCCAGAAGATAACATGGTAGAAATATATCGACAGAAAGTGATTTTATCAATCGGGGCAATCTTACCTTTAATCTGAATTTTTTCATTTGCTTCTCTGATAGTGAGCGGTGAAAAGCCTTTTTTTTGTAATTCCCGGGCAGCTTCTTTGCGATGCCGTGCCGCGACAATACCGGTGACAATCTGCTTATTTGGATTTAACGCCTGATAGTTAAATTGTGGCACCAGGTAGTAGAACTTCGCGTTTATTACTCTGAAAGAAATATTCTTTCAGCCGACGCTTCAGTAATCTTCCTCCTTGATTGGTTTTTAAATATTTTTCTCTTCTTATCGCATCTTGCTTGTTACGGCAAGCTTCATAATATATTAGTTCCCAAGGCAAAAACCGCTTGGTTGAACTGGTCAACCCCAAATTATGTTCTTGCAATCGTTTTTTTAAATCAGTGGTAAAACCAATGTATATCGTGTCGTTTTTCATACTTTGTAATACATATACATAAAAGAACATAATTTCGCGAAGTTTCACTACCTGGTCACTCTTTCATCACCCGCAGCACTTCTTCAATCGTCGTAATGCCTCCGCTTGCTTTATTGAGACCATCACGGATGAGCGGCACCATACCATTTTTGATACCTACCTGCCCTATTTGTTCTGCTGAAACTTTAGTAATGATAAGCCTTCTGATTTCCTCATTTATTTCCAGTATCTCGTACACCCCGATCCGACCTTTATAACCCCGGTTGCCACATTCAATACAACCTTTACCTCGATAAAATTTCTGACCAATTTCCGCTTCTGACACGTAATTTTTTAAATACGCGAGTGTTTCAGTAGTCGGTGTAAATGGTTCAATACAGCTACTGCAGATTTTCCGTACCAGGCGTTGCGCAATCACTATATTGACAGTTGAGGCAACCAGAAATCCTTCCGCTCCCATATCCAGAAACCTGGGGATTGCCCCGGCCGCATCATTTGTGTGTAAGGTTGACAGAACCAGATGTCCGGTCAGAGCTGACTGAATTGCCATGTTGGCGGTCTCTGCATCCCGGATTTCCCCCACCATAATAAT
>DQGR01000074.1 GCA_003524845.1 Patescibacteria group bacterium | reverse complement strand
GGGATCACGGACATAAATATTGCGGTCAACCCCCGTGTCATGTTTGCGGTCGCCCCAGCAGATGGGCCAGCCATAATTTTGATTGGAAGAAATAATATTAATCTCATCAGGCGGCGTAAAATCGCCCAAAAAATCCCGGCCCATTTCCGTGCCCCACAATTCATTAGTTAGCGGGTTTATTGCAATGAAAACCGCGTTCCGCAAGCCCTGGGCAAACCGGCGTGGATTGGTTCCATCACTATCAGAAATAATTACCGCCGCCAGCCACTCATGCTGTTCTTCACAGACATCACAGGTGGAACCGATTGACACGAATAAGTCGCCATTATTATTAAACACAATTGAACGCGTCCGGTGCCGTCCACCCATAGGTAGTTTAAACAGTTCCTGATCTTCATTGGTAATCAGGGAGGACTCATTCCAGAAGTAGCGCGCCACCCGAGTTTCTTCGGCAATAAATAGTTGCTTATTGTAAAATGCCAGACCATGCGGTCTATTCAAACCGGAAACAACTGTGACCTGTTCATCGGCGACTCCATCGAGATTACGGTCTGGCAAGGCAATTACACTGCCGCTTTCCGGAACAGAGACGAGGAGCGTACCTCCAGGCGAAAACTCAAGGTCACGGGCAGCGCCTAAATTTTTAGCAAAGTAGCCGATCGCAAATCCTTCTGGTACGCTCAGTGGCTCGGTGACCGAATCACTGATCCGCGCTTCAGTAATGGAAACGATCGGCGAAGGCGTTGGTTCAACTTTTTGGAATAGTTGCGTGAGTGTAGTCAGTGATGGAAAAAATGCCGGCCGAATATCCCCGAGTATATAGATTGCTATTGTCAGTAGTCCCAGTACTGAGAGAGAAATAAACGCAATGATAAGGAGAGTATTTTTCATAACCTAGTTCTATTATACAAAAATAGACAAAGAACAAAACCCAAGAAAAGAAATTAGTTGACTCAAGAAGTTTTTGCTTCTTGAAACAACTTTAGGAGTTCGGCTTTAATGGTCGGTGCGTAAATTCCCAGTTTTGTTTCCATTTTGAGAGTTGTCAACATGCTGTCAGTTGGCCGGGGAGCGAGATTTGGGAAAAATGAGCTTGGCACCGGAAGTAGATTGGTCTGTTTAATTCTGAATACTTCGGCAATGGTTTTGACCAAGGAATAACGGGTAACCCGGTCAAGTCCACCGAGGTGGTAGGTACCAAATTTTTCCTGTTCAATAATTTTTCGAATCGCCTGCGCCGCAGTGATGGCTGACAGCGGATTGAAAAAACGGTCGTTGACCAGAGATATTGGCTTACTTTGTTGTAATAAGGGAAGATAGTAAGTCAGATCGTTAGTTCGTGCAGTTTTTAGTTGCCATCCCAAAAGTGAAGCCGCACGGATAATCGTAAACTTGGTTAATTTTTGAGTAATCAGTTGTTCTGCTTCATATTTAGTTTGACCATAAACGTTAACCGGTTGGGGAATAGCAGTTTCAATATACGGCGCATTGGTTCCGGAAAACACCATGCTTGATGATAAAAACACCAGATGCGCTTGTGTCAGTTCTGCTGCTGTAGCCACGTGTTCGGTGCCCATGACATTAAGCAGCCGAGCTGCTTGCGGGTGGGTTTCGCAGTACTCAAGATTTGAGGTGGCAGCCAGATGAATGATCACATCCGGAGCGATTTTTTTAACTAGTTCTGTAACCATTTGGGCATTGGTGATGTCTAGAGGGATTGTTGACTGCTCACTTAGATGAGTAGGAGCTGACTTATGAAACGTTGCGATGACCGTGTGATTCGGGCGGAAAACCCGGGTCAACGCCGAGCCCAAAAGTGACACGACGCCGGTAATGAGAATTTTTTTTGCCACGAGGGTATTGTACCAACGGGATAGGGCTTTTGCCATGTGGTATGATAGTACGGTCTGCTCCTCATTTATGAGTACGTACTGTTACCTGAATGGTAAAATTATTCCCTTTCGCAAGGCCTCTTTGAAGCTGAACGACTTAGGTGTGCTTCGCGGCTACGGCGTGTTTGACTACTTACGCACCTACCATGGGAAACCACTCCAGCTTGAGGATAACCTGAAGCGGTTTCGCAGTTCTGCAAAGCTGATCGGCTTGTCTGTCCGTTATCCCAAAGCGTCTCTGGAGCGGGCAATTTCAACGCTGATTAAAAAAAACCGGCTCAAAGAAGCTTCCGTTCGCATGGTATTAACGGGTGGGCCCAGTAGCGATTTTCTGACACCGGAAAAACCGACGCTGTTTATTCTCGCAACTCCGTTTAAGCCTTTGCCCGGGCGCCTTTACAAAAAGGGTGGCAAGTTAATTACCTATGAACACTTGCGTCAATTTCCAGAAGCAAAGTCTATTAACTATATAACTGCGGTAAAACTGCAGAAACGTAGGCGAGCAGAGAAGGCAATTGACATTTTATACACGTATCGGAGTAAAATTTTGGAATGCTCAGTCAGTAACTTTTTTATGTTTATCGGTAATACCCTGGTAACTCCCAAACAGGATATTTTAAACGGGATTACCCGCCGGACAGTCATGAAACTGGCGAGTAAACACTTCGCCGTAATTGAACGCGCCATCCGGGTGGCTGAGCTGTCGCATGCAAGCGAGATGTTTATTACCGCGGCCAATAAGATGGTTTTGCCAATTGTCCAAATCGACGACGAAATTATCGGTACCGGCAAAGTCGGGAAAAACACCCGGCAGCTGATGCAAATTTTTGCCGAATTTGTAGAGAAAAACTGATGTATGATGTAGTCAGGATGAAATTGCATGACTGCACCACAAGCGAGTTGTTTCAGATTTTAAAAACTTCTCCGCACGGGTTAACCAGTAGCGAAGCTTCACAGCGTCTTCAAGAGTCCGGCCCCAACGAAATTGAAAATGCCCGCGTCCATTGGACACATATCCTGGTGCGCCAGTTTAAATCTCCGTTTATTTATTTATTATTAGTCGCCTGTGTGTTATCGCTGTTCCTAGGCCAGTGGATTGACAGCCTCATGGTGTTCCTGTTTCTTGGAATCAACACCACCCTCGGTTTTTATCAGGAGTATCACTCGGAAAAAACAGTACAACTGCTTAAAAAGTATCTGGAAATTAAATCCACGGTCATCCGCGATGGAAAAGAAGTTGAGCTGGATGTTGAACAACTCGTGCCGGGTGATATGGTACGGCTGGTGGCCGGAGACCGGATCCCGGCTGACGTGCGATTTATTGAAAGCGCTGATCTGTTGGTTGATGAGTCTGTGTTAACCGGAGAATCAGTGCCGCGGGAGAAAACAACTGTAATACTCGCGCAAAAGCCAGACGATATTTATTCTGCAAGCAATATCGGTTTTCTCGCAACAACCGTAGTTAGCGGCGAAGCAAAAGCCGTAGTCATCGGCACCGGAAAAAATACTGCTTACGGAGAAGTAGCCAAACTGACTGCCCAGACTGAACGGATGAGCACGTTTGAACGGCAACTGTCCCAGTTTAGTAAATTCACTTTGATTATTGTTCTTGCGACACTGGCACTTCTCATTATCGCCAATCTAGCCATCAAACGTTCGCCAAACTTTGTCGAGTTAACTTTATTTTCCATAGCCCTTGCGGTGAGCATTATCCCGGAAGCGCTTCCGGTCGTAACTACGTTTTCGCTATCTCTGGGAGCCGCTCACCTGACCCGCAAACACGTGGTTGTCAAGCGGCTTTCGGCAGTTGAGGATCTGGGTAGTATTGAGGTACTCTGTAGCGATAAGACCGGGACATTAACTGAAAATAAACTTGTTGTTGATGAAATTAATAGCAAAGATCAGAAACTCACAGCCCTGTATGCCAGTATAGTCGCAAAGCCGAGTCACCGGGGAAGTGATCCGTTTTATGAAGCGTTGGTGCAACAATTGTCTCCGGATCAACTGATCCAAGTGAGGTCATCGGTAATTTTACGCGAGTTTCCGTTTGATCCCAATCGCAAACGGGCGAGTAAAGTTGTAAAGATTAGCGATAAAAAACTGTTGTTGGTTGTAGGTGCGCTGGAAATGATGGTGCCGCTTTGTAAATCCTCACAACACACTGATCCGGCTTTGGTTTCCTGGGTCAAACAAAAGGGCGCGAGTGGTAAGCGGGTAGTCGCACTTGCCGTAAAGGAATTAGATTCGAAATTTACCAATGTAACCGAAGATCACTTGCAGTTTCTAGGCGCCATTTCGTTTGTGGATCCAATTAAATCAACTACTATTGCGGCGGTACATCAGGCAAAGCAATTGGGATTGCAAATTAAAATTCTGACCGGAGACAGCAAAGAAGTGGCTGGATATGTCGCGGCACAAATCCATTTAATTGAAAGTCCCCACGCAGTTATCACCGGAAGCGAATTTGAGGCGCTCCCGACTGAAAAACAGCATGCGGCAGTTGAGCATATCCACGTCTTTGCCCGCGTCATACCGCAACAAAAATACAAAATTATTCAGCTGCTGCAGGAAAAACATGAAGTCGGATTTTTGGGTGAGGGGATTAACGACGCACCGGCTCTCAAAATTGCCAACGTGGCGCTGGTGGTTCGCGGAGCAGCTGACATTGCCCGCGAGGCAGCTGATATTGTGCTGTTACAAAAAAGCCTGAAGGTGATTGTTGATGGGGTTAAAGAAGGCAGGCAGGTGTTTACCAATACGACTAAGTATATTACAGCGACTTTATCAGCCAACTTTGGTAATTTTTTTGCGGTTTCACTTGCATCACTTCTTATTGATTACTTACCGATGTTACCATTGCAAATTCTCTTAGTTAATTTGCTGACAGATTTTCCGATGATTGCGGTAGCAACCGATACAGTCGACCATGAAGCGGTTGCCACTCCCAGCCGGTTTCAGCTCAAAAATTTTATCCTGTTTTCGCTTGTGATGGGGATTGTAAGTACATTTTTTGATTTTCTCTTTTTTGGCATTTTTGTTCGCATCTCAGCTCCNNTCCGTGCGATCAAGACTGGCATTTTGGAAAGCCAGCCGTCCATCAAACAGCATACTAATACTTTCAGCGCTTATATTCGGATTGGTGATACTCCTGCCATACACCGTGATTGGTAAACAATTATTTTTGTTCCAGTCCTTACCACTTGCTTATTTAATAGTTATTACTATTTTGGTTACCGGTTATTTTCTGGTAAGTGAATCGGCAAAATTGCTTTACTTCCGAGAAAGACGTTATGACCAGCCTGCCTTTTTATCAGAAACCAAAAAGTCGTAAGTTTCATATCACGCCGTATTCTCCCTTAGTTGAGCGGATGTGGTGGTTTATCGCGATTTGGGCATTGCTATGCGCCACTGCGGTAATTTTGCTGTGTCTTGAGTTGCTTTGTTTTAACTTTCCCTATGTTTCGCTTTTTTTGCTTATTTTTACTCTCACCCTGATTATTAATTTCACGTTCTATCGAAAATGGCTGAAACGGAAAAAGAAATAGAAGCCTGATTTTTGGTGCAGGGCAGTAAACGACTGTCGGACTTTTTGTACTACACAAATAAAATTATTTTCGTCTGTTTATTTCCTTCCAAAAATATATACCTCCCAAAACTAAAAACACAATTAATACAATCCAGGTTATAAGTCCTAAAAGTCCAACTTGATTCATCATAGTACCAGATATTCCATAATTACCCATCATGCAAAATCACCTCCTTTTGCTGTTAAGTTTTATTATAAGTTTACACTGATAGTAAATCTTTTTCTGCCCTATTTAAGAGAACTGCATTGGTAGCGACGATGATTGAAGATATGCTCATCAGGAGTGCCGATACTTCTGGTCTTAATGAGATGTTATACGTAGGATACAAAACTCCGGCGGCAANNGGAATAGCCAGTAAATTATAAATCGAAGCCCAAAATAGATTCTGCTTCATTTTACGCACGGTCGCTTTGGAAAGTTTAATGGCTCGCAAGACATCTGCCGGATCTGACTTCATTAGCACTATATTTGCTGTTTCGATTGCTACATCAGTTCCGGCTCCAATTGCAATGCCGATATCTGCCTGAGCAAGTGCGGGTGCATCATTGACTCCATCACCCACCATGGCGGTAAATTTGCCTTCCTGCTGCAATTTTTTGACATATGACGCTTTATCTTCAGGCAGAACTTCTGAAAAAATCCTATCAATGTTCAATTGTTTCCCAATCGCTTCAGCAGTTTTTTGGTTATCTCCTGTGATCATCACAACTTCTAACCCAAGCTCTTTCATCCGAGTTATTGCTTGCTGAGCATTTTCTTTTACCGGATCAGAGGCAGCTGCTACTCCGGCAACTTTCTTATCAACTGCCAAAATCATGATGGTTTTTCCCTCTGAAAGAAGTCGATCAATATCCTTTTGCAGAGGTGAGGTATCAACTTTCCAATCGTTCATGAGTTTTACCGTGCCGACGAGTACATGTTTACCGGAAACGTATGCTTCAACGCCATGACCAGCCAGGTTCATAAACTTTTCAACTTGAGTTGGAAGAGATATTTTTCTTCGTTTGGCTTCTTCTAAAACAGCTTGACTCAAAGGATGCGATGACTTTGCTTCAGCTGCTCCATTAAGTTGAATAATCTGATCTTGGGTAAACTCTTTAACTGCAACAACATCAGTAATTTGAGGTTTGCCTTCGGTCAAAGTTCCGGTTTTATCAAGAACGACTGATTGAACTTTCGATACCTGTTCCAGGGTGGACGCATCTTTAATGAGAATATTATGTTTTGCACCAAGACCGGTGCCTACAGCCACTGCAGTAGGAGTTGCCAACCCCAAAGCATCTGGACAAGCAATAACAACAGTGGAAATTGCAAAAGTAAGTGCAAACAAGAGGGGTTGACCTAAAATAAAAAACCAGACTGCAAAAGTAAGCAACCCTCCACCAACAGCTACAATGACTAAATATTTGGCAAACCTATCTGCAATTTTTTGTCCAGGCGCCTTTGAGTTTTGGGCGATTTCCACCA
>DQGR01000085.1 GCA_003524845.1 Patescibacteria group bacterium | reverse complement strand
ACACTAAAAGCTTACACTGCCAGCGATCATAGCATAGAAAATCTGGTGGAGACCAGAAAAAGAGTACTTACCCAGGTAAACCAAGGGCAGCTTTCAGTCAGTCTGGGAGCTAAAATCCTGGGGATTTCTCGACAAGGACTCTGGAAACTCAGGAGAAGAGTTAAGCAGCAAGGATTACAGTATGTTTTAGGCCATAAACGAGGCCCTAAACCGTACCAAAAGATCTGGAACAAAACTCCTGTCTGGATTGAAGATACGGTTGAGAAGTTGTTTACCGAGTATGGAGTAGGCTGTGATCGACTCAGTTGGTTACTCGATGACTGCGCAATTGAACTCTCTCGATCAACCATCTACCGCATACTGGTACGGCGCAGATTATTGGTGGTGCATAAGAAACACAAGCGAGGAATGGTTATCCTCTATGCCAAAGGTTATCCCGGAGAGGAGGTGCAAATGGATACCACAGAACCATTGGGTAAGAGCGGTCCCACGTTAATTACCGCTGTGGATGATTACTCTCGGTGGGGATTTGGTAGTTGTTACTTTGGAAACAGGAGTAAACAAGCGGCAGTATTTTTGAAACACATTGTTGCAACAGCCCCCTTTCCCATAGCAGCAGTCAGAGTGGATAACGGGAGTGAGTTTCAAGGGAAGTTTAAAACGATGTGTCAACAGCTGGGTGTTACCATTATCCGTAATCCAGTCAGACACCCAACCAGCAATGGCAAGGTTGAACGGATGCACCGAACGATTGAAGAAGAGTGTTTCTGGAGGGTACAGGCAAAACCTAATGATCTTGACTATGCCAGGTACTGGTTATCCCGGTACCTTGCTTGGTACAATACCAAACGAAGGCACGGTGGCTACCAAATGAAGGGAAGAACTCCGCAGGAGCGAATAGAGGAATGGATTTTACATAAAAATACACCGATTCTGTACAAGGAGGATGTAAACGAAACTCTGATACGGTACACCCGTTGACATCTAATCGAGGCTGGGGTAGAGTAAACTTACCATGAACTCGATATACTACGAGCATAGTTACGAGCAATTCTTGCTCAGGGAAACCAGTCTGTAAAAGACCCGAAAGGGTCTTTTTTTTTGGCCAGATTGACTTTTATCACAAAAGATATTACTATAGGGCATTAATGTGAGGAATCCAGACATCTTGCGACTATCGTTGCAACATCCACTGGAATACAACCTGTTTTTACTAAAGCATCAGGCCGTAGAAGGAATGAAAAAAGGGTTAGACATTGGATCAAGACTTGCAGTAGCCTATTCCATGTTTCATGGAGGCACGGCAATAGTACAAGCTAAAGACTTGCAATCTCCTCCTTCGCACGTTGGTTTGCCAAATGCCAATTTATCTAGCACATATGCAGAAAATCTCGCTGCTGCTGATTTAACACTTGACCATTCTCAAATTGATTCCCCAGTTGAACAAGGTGAAGTCTTGCTTCCTTCAGTAATTCGGATATTCTCTCCAGAAGGCAGACTCAGTTCACTATATTACGCTGATTTCCAAGCAAATAATCAGGATTCTTCAGTAACAGAAAGTATTAGTGAAGTGCAACGGCTATTTAGTGATTACAATAGAGCTTCTGGACTAAATACGTCCTCTTACGAGCTCGTAGTAGTTGGAGAATTAGATAACAACAATACAATAGTCCAGCCCCCAACTCCAAATGGTGTACCTGATAAAATTCCGGTCTATGCTTCAGTAAGCGGAGCAGGTATTTTATTTGTTCCCGATGCTAGTAGTAGTTTGGGATGGGAAGCATACTCAACCGGCACTTCTGAAATAACTGCAGTTGCTCCAAATACTCAATTTTTCGTGGCACCTTCTGGAGAAGGTGGAATTAGGGCATATATTAACGTTGATGCAGCAGATCATAAACCACAGGCAGTTGCTTTCGGTGTACCAATTCCTTCGAGTGCTGAAAATGTGATTGGAGCAATGGAATGGAAATCAATGATTCATGCGTACGAGCCGAGAGAAGAACAAGTGTTGCAAGTCAGAAACGGTGATTTAAAAGGTGTTGTGACTAGGATTGGTGGAAAAAATGTCATGCTCGTGACCGATTTACCATATGTAACAGGATTAAATGGAATGGATCCAGAAATTATGGCATGGGCTATTACAAGAAAATTAGGACTTAGTGCACATTTTAACGAGGCATTTGAAGTACGTTTATTGCAAAAAGAACCAAATCAAGTTTACGAAAGTAATTATGGTTCACAAGATGGTAATATTGATTATGTTTATGAAGATCTACCCGACAGAAAGGTTTTTACAGCATATATAGATATGCGACATTTTGATAGCTATGTAACATGGCAAAGAGCACATCCAAACAATCCGGCTATTCCTTATGTGATCGAGTATTTTTTGAAAGATACGATTTTTGCCACCCTACGTCACGGCGCGTTAACCCCACAGCAAAAACAGGCGTTGACAGATATATATGATAATTTTGGACGTAACAACGAAGAGGTAATTCCAATTGTGAACACTATACAACTTACGGTCGACGCTGCTTACTTTAAGTAACTATTTAATTCATTCGCTTGCGATCTTTCTTTCAGATCTACTATACTCTAGTTAATGGGTCAAAGGAAGAAATCCCTGCTGATTATTTTTTTAATCTTAGTTCTAATTCCGTTAGTGTTATGGAGCGGCTTAGAGTTTTTTGATAGTAATAATTATCTCAAATACCAGATTTTTGCCTTGTTTCCATGGTCAAAAGGTGCGCAGAAAAAAGTTGGAGATGTTCAATTTGAAATTGTTTCTAAAATTCCTGGAGTCAGTATTGATAAGGAGTCTTTAAACGGTGAATTATTACAGGATGTTTTGACTAAGCTTGATCTATATCCGCTTAAGGAACGACCATTTATTAACGTGTTTGATGAAAACGGTCAGCCGTTAAGTTTAAACTCAGTAAGTCCGGAACGTGTGGNNGATCTATCAAAAAAAATATTCTATACGGTTGATTTTGCCAAGCGTCCGCAGTTTGCTTATGTTGTTGGATCAATTAAAGAAACCGGAAAGCTGACCGAAATTTCCGTATATGTTGATCATGAATTACCGAGTCAGTATCCAAATATCAATGAACAGCAACTATTTAATGAAGCAGTCTTAACAGGAATATTCTATAATTTTCAAGCTCCACCTCTTGAAAATTTAGGAAATCCTTACGATGTGTTCTATGAAAAAGTTGGAAGTGTAACTGCGCCTTTATTCACGATAAGAAAAAATAATAGTTTTTTTCATAGAATTGATTTAAGCAATTTTTCTCTCATCCGTTCAGCTTATGCGTGTTGTTATTTTAATAATGCGTGTCAAACATCAGGCACTGTTTCATGCGGTGACTTAAAAACGGTAGATGGTACCTGTTCTGGAGGACTATATCCTGGTGCGATTTGTTCAAGTGATTCTCAGTGCGGGCTTGGTGGTACTTGTGATGGTAATGGGATAGATTGTCAATCTTTGGGATCTGGATCGTGTTTTAATTCGGGCGGCAGTGGGGGTATTTGTCTTTACACGTGTTCCGGATGTGTAGCTGGGGGGAATAGTCAGTGTGCATTGCCGCCTCCGCCGTCTGGCAACTATTGTGGAGATGACATTTGTGCCGGAAGTGAAACATGTAGTAACTGCGTAGCCGACTGTGGTATTTGCAGTGTTAGCCCGGTTTGCGGTGATACAACCTGTAATGGTGGAGAAGATTGTAGCACTTGCAGCATTGATTGTGGTAATTGTCCACCACCTCCACCCCCGCCACCACCTCCACCCCCGGCCACCACCTTAAACGTAAATCTGCGGGCAGTTCCGAATAGTGGAGCAGGTTCACTTTCAGGTGTATCGCTGCAAAACACCGTAGGCGGAACGGCAACCGGAGACATTCGTTATCAGCTTGATTGTGATATTGATACGAGCCTACCGGGTCAATCAATGAATGTGACTAACTCGAATCCTAATTACAATTCTCCCGCATTTTGTAATTATGCTAGTCCTGGAACCTATGCCGCGCGAGTAATTGTCACCCGACCTGCCATCGGTGGGCAAAGTGCCTCAGATACGACGCAAATTTTTGTGGCTGCATTAGGCACGCCCACGATAACCGTAAATACAATCACAAATCCGAATACCGGACCAGCGCCGCTTAATGACGTGGATATTCAGATTACAGTAGGCGGAACAGCCACCGGAACCATTAGCTATCAGATTGATTGTTTTGGCGACGGGGGAGGTCCAGATGCAACTGGTACATCCGCAGTCAATACATTTACTGTTGCTGACGCATGTGATTATCCCTCAGTTGGTACGTTTACTCCAGAAACAATTATTACCAGGCAAGGAGTAGTCAACAGTGATATTGCTACAGTCACAGTTACCGGTGGGGGAATCTGCCAAGTGCCAACGCCGATTGATCCCCCAAATGCGTTATGCGTGCCGGCTGTTGGCGGTACGTCGGTGGTGACGTGGCAATGGAATCAGGTAGTCAATGCAAACCAATATGAAATTGATATATTTGATGCAACGACTAGCACAATTTTTCTTGATATGATTGATTGGGTGAACGCTTCGGTATTCGGCTGTGTATCAAGTACACCATGCGAGTACCAAATAGCGTTACCGGTTGGCCGGTATTATTCGCGAGTACGAGCGCAAAATTCAGGCGGTGTATGTACGCCGTCAGCGTTTTCTCCGCCTTCGCCAACTGAAGAAGTAGCGTATTGTGGTGGTAGCGTTCGAGCGAGAGCTGTGGTAGTTGATGATACAACTAATACATGTCTCAATATCACAGATCCGGCTGCTCCTCTGTTGCCGGGAACCGTCTTCAATTTCTCAAGCGCTCCCGGACCAATGCCTCCGCCCTCACTCGTTGGTGACTATACAACTTGGAATCCGGCTCAAGTTGGAGGGTACACAATTACCGCAGCCCCACCTCCTGATTATGTATTAAGGCGGATGTGCTGGAATGTGGATAATCCGCCTGCTTCTGGTCAAGGGGCAAGCGCGAACTTAAGTACAGCAGGTGCGAACTTGACTTACGATATTGGATTTAGCGTGGTGCCTGCCTGGTTTAAAATTGTCGGTGGCGGGGTGAAAGCGCCGAATGGTAATATTACGGTTTCAATTCCCGGCAGCCAAACTTTCATTGAGCCGGAACTACCTACCCAGACTTCACCATTTTTGATCTATGGACCGGAAAAAAACTTTAAAAATTCCGGAGCAGGCGGAACTTCGCCGGATAACTATGAAGTAGAAAATGGGCCTGAAGTGATTCCACCAGGATTTTCTTACTATAACTATTATTCAAGCCGGTTTGGCAATAAAACCCCTTTGGGAACATGGCCGGCTGCAGCTCCGACTACATCGAATAAATATGTATATACTGGGGCAGGTGATCTAGTGGTAAATAGCGCGTGGAACGTACAACCAGGAGTGATCGTAATTATATTTGTCCCCACTGGTAAAAACTTAATCGTAAATGCTCCGATTCAAGTCCAGAAAGGTGGATTTTTGGGAGTAATTGGGGATAGCGAAATGCATATCGGATCTGGAGTAGGGAGAAACTCGCCATTTTTATCAAATTATAATCCAGTAAGTGACGCTCATGTGAGCGGTATCTATATTTTCAATCATCTTGAAACTGAATCTGCTCTGGGGCCGGATAAACAAGTCATACTTTCAGGTACTTTTGTCACTGATACCGTGAGTCTGACCCGCGATCTGGACAGTGAAAATGCGTTCCCGGCCGAACAATTTATGTACCGAGCTGACCTCTGGCAAAATGCGCCTGATGAACTTAAGGAAATTAACATTACCTGGCAGGAAGTGAAACCGAAATAACTTGCAATCCCCATTTACTTCAAGTCATAATAAAATCAGTCTATGAGAATTCCTTTGCTGCCAAAAGGCATGCCGATCTATGTGACCGCAGCAATTTTTGTTGGCGTTTTGGTACTAGTTATACTGGTAGTGTTTGCACTTGGGAAAGTTTACCAGGGTGGGCTTTCCCGTTTGAACGGTGAAAGCACACCGAATGAGTATGGAATCAAAAAGAAAAAACAGATTCGTAAAATTACGCTGCAAAAGGGAGACGAAGCCGGTTGCTTTGAAATTATGCCAGATGGTGTAGTGCGGGTATATGCAGAGTGCGGGGGGGAACTGACCAATGCTGCCCGGTATCAGGATCCGAAACGAATTTTGCAACTGTTTGAACTTGCATCAGCATATGATTTAGCTAAATATAAAAACTCGGGGCCTGGGCAAATTTATACGTTAACAATTGAAACAGATGAAGGTACGGAAGTCATTACCATTGTGATTAATGACCAAAATAGTGATGAAATTAATCAGGTAATCGACACCATAGATACGATTCTCGAAGATTTCCCGGATCCGACACCATTGCCAGCTGGCATCTCGCCGCAACCATCTGCATCTTTACTTCCCGGACAATCACCGGTACCATCTGCTTCTGTTGCCGGAAGTTCGCCGTTGCCCTCAGCCAGTGGCACCGGAGGCGCTGAACTGACGCCATTTTCCTGCAATTTTACTGAGAACTTTGCTTCAGGTAAACCATATCGGGTATCAAACACAGTCTGCACTGAAGAGCCGCAGGCCAGCGGGCAGTAACACCATGCAACTACTTACTTTTTTGTTATCAAAATTGACGATTCCGGTTACCCTTGCCACTTCTGCGGTTGGTCCATACTTGCAGACCGTTGAAGCCTTAACACTGAAAAGTACGAGTGAGGAAGCAGTGCCCACCGCCCTTTCCACGAGTCCTTTGAATTCATTTTTCTTTTCACCGCTTTTGGTATATGGGGCGATTGTCATTTTTTTTCTGGTATTTATTCTGCTTGTAGTGCTGCAAATTGCTAGGCATATAGTTGATCTACGTAAAATTACTGCGTCCCTGGTAGTGGCGCTTATTGTCGCAGTGATTCCTTTAAGTGTCCGTTTAATTCTGGAAGCAAATAAGCTTGAGATTCGCGCCAGTCCTGACGAAATACCGCGAAGCATCATGGTAACTCAGTTAACGAATACCTCACTGAGAATTACCTGGATGACTAATGCCAGTAAAACCGGTTTAGTCCGGGTAAGCCAGGCTCCGCTCGATCCTGAGCACGCTCAGGTGGTGATTGCAGATTTCGGAAACAAAGTGAAAGAACATACCGTGCTCCTCAAAAACTTACAGCCGGGAGTTGCATATGAGCTGGAAATTCTCTCCGGTGGTAAATGGTACAACATCGAGGGTACACCACTAAGGTTTGTTCTTGACCAGTAACAGGATTTACACTCGTATTTTGAATCAGATGTCAGCTAATATAGCGTAACTCCCATCAGTTAATTTATTCATTTCCCTCATTTGACAATGTTATAATGATCCTGAATTTATGATTGCTGCGCTTTCGGGGGTAGTTTTACAGAAACGGCACGACTCATTTCTTATTATGACCGATACGGTTGGTTACTTGGTGCATGTCGGACCGCAGTTACTCACCCAAATTCCGTTAAAGGAAAAAATTTTCATCTATACCTATACTTATGTGCGGGAAGACATGCTGCAACTGTTTGGATTTCGGGAACTCCCAGAACTGCAACTCTTTGAGATGCTGTTAAGCGTTTCCGGAATTGGGCCAAAGACAGCGCTCGCAATTGCCGACCGGGGGGTTGCTGAAGTAAAACAGGCAATAGTGAGTGGTAGCAGTGATTTTTTCACTACGGTTCCGCGAGTTGGCCGCAAAAACGCGCAAAAAATTATTATTGAGCTCCGTTCAAAAATGGGTGCAGTGAGTGATGACTCAATTTTGGAAACTGACAGCGAAAATGCAGATTTAGTAACGGCACTGATGAATTTAGGTTTTGAAAAGGCTGAAATTACGCAGGTTATCGAGCAAACTCCGGCTCATCTCGTTCAGATCGAAGATAAACTCAAATTTGTTCTCAAGCAATTGCGTCATACATCATCATGATTTCCAAAAGCAACCTTTCACCTCAGGAACCAGAATTGGCAGTTAAAGAAGAAGAACAACTGTTTACTTCCCTGCGCGCCCAAAACCTGGATGAATTTGCAGGTCAGAAAAAAATCAAAGCCGCAGTTATTATTGCCGTAACCGCAGCCAAAAAAAGAGGCGAACCGCTTGAACACGTATTGCTGTATGGGCCTCCTGGTCTTGGTAAAACCACACTCGCGCATTTGATTGCCAAGGAGATGGGAAGTACGCTTCACATCACGAGTGGACCGGCAATTGAACGTGCCGGGGATTTGGCGGCAATCCTCACCAATTTGCAAAAAGGGGGAGTCTTATTTATTGACGAAATTCATCGGCTAAATAAAGTCGTTGAAGAGACACTTTACCCGGCAATGGAAGACTATATGCTTGATATTATAATTGGCAAAGGGCCGTCAGCGCGGACCGTTCGTCTGGATTTGCCCCCGTTCACCATAGTAGGAGCAACCACCCGGGTGGGGCTTTTGTCGTCGCCGCTGCGGGACAGGTTTGGAATCATTCACCGCTTATCGTTCTATCAGCCTCAGGAATTAACCAAAATTGTCAGCCTGGCTGCGCAAAAACTTAAAATTACAATTGACAAAGCTGCACTGCACGAGTTGTCCCGGCGCGCCCGCGGCACTCCACGGATTGCGCTCAAACTCCTCAAGCGGGTGCGGGATATTGCCGAGGTGCAATCCGACGGCAGGGTGAGTGAGCAACTGATTGCCCACGCGTTCTCACTGCTTGAAGTAGATCCATTGGGTCTTGATGAGAGCGACCGGAGATTACTCCTGGCTATAATTGAGAAGCATCAGGGTGGGCCGGTGGGAATTGAGACGCTGGCTGCAACCATTAATGAGGATTTGGGGACGGTGACAGAAGTCCTTGAACCGTATTTATTACAGATCGGATTTCTAAAACGGACTCCGCGTGGCAGGGTAGTGACCCGGCAGGCATTTAAGCATTTAGGGCAGAAGATTCCGGAAATTTTATTGCAACAGGGTTTGTTTTGATCAAGATAACAATTTTACTGTTCGATCCCGCCTTGGCGGGAGAGAACTATTTTTTAAAAGCATATAATGCAAAAAAAGCTGAGTCAAAATAAGCGCACTGGTTTTTACTACTGGGCTGGTCCGGGAACGATCCGGATGACCCGACTCAAATACCCGGGTGCCCGAGTCAACGTCGGTAATTTGCTTGAAAGTTATGACTATCCGGTCCTGAAAAAAGCCAAAGATACATTTGGTTTGACTGATGTCTGGGTTACCTATTCCTGGGGATTTTCCGAAAACACCGAACAGCCCGATTATGAGTTTATAAAATCAAAGCTTGCTAATTTTGAGCGGCTCAATTTGCGAACTCATGCCTATGTCCAGGGCTGCAATCTGGTTTTAGCTGAACACAGCGATATTGACTATTATTGCCGCGACTTTCGCAATCGCCTCATTCCCTACCATCGGGGTCGCAAGCTGACCTGTCCGAATAATCCTCTTTTTCGTGAATATCTGACCCGAAAGCTGGAGAAATTATTACGCCTGCCCTTTACCGGAATATATCTTGACAATATTCACATGGGACAATTGCCCATTTCGGTGAGCCAAAACTGGTTGACATTTTTCGGGTGTGCCTGCAACTATTGCCAACAGCGTTTCCACAAAGAGTATGGATCCGCAATCCCGCCGTACTTTAATCGGGAAACCAGAGTTTTCAATGATTACGTCCAGTTTCGTACCCGGGTCATGATGGAATTTGTAGCCAATATGGCAGAACTCGTGCACAGTGGCGGAAAAGAATTCGGCACCAATAGTTTTGATCCAAAATACGATTCCCAACTTACGTACGGCACCAATTTACACTTTCTGGAAAAGTTTCAGGACTATTTATTATTTGAAAATCATTCACTTCCCGGGATTTCCCCGCGGACGCGGAATAACACCTATCTTTTACCACTCCTGAAAACCCGGGGAAAGCCGGTATTTATCGTCAGTTATCGCAAAGGCATCGGCCGGGAACCGCACTACTCGCAAACCGACTTTGATACGATTTACACCGAAAGTAAACAACTTAATTATGCCCCGTGTTACAAAGCCAGCGAATTTACAACCGGAAAAATCTGGCACAATTTGTTGGTCGACGAGTTTCGTAAACCGGTACAATTTACTGATGTCCGTTTCCTGCCGTATACGATTAAATCAAAGAATTTGCGGGGAAGAAAGTTGCTGAGGATTTACAATAAACTCTACAATCCATTGCTGACTGCTTTGTATGAAAAGCGCTGGGCGCGTAAGTTTGCCACACCGCTGTATTACTATGCAATTAAATAATTGGTGAGTTGGGGTTTGTATGATAAAAATGGCGCGTGAATGTCCATGCATATCGTAAAATGCGAAGGTAACTATATTACAGTACGATCATTTTTTTATTTATTCCCTATGTATATACTCATGAGGTAAATTCCGGATTTCCTGCCAGTTAGTTTCAATCCAGTTCACCACATCGCCAATTCCCCTTTCCAGAGTAATTTCCGGTTTCCAGTGCAGTTTGCGTCGGGCCTTGGTTGAGTCAATTACGTAAGCTTTGTCCTGACCGGGACGGTCGGGCGCAATTTTCGTAGACTTTTGAAAGCTTTTACCTAAGGTTTTACAAATAAGTTCAACTACATTGCGGACTGAAACTCCATGTATTGGTGATAAATGATACAACTCGCCAGCACGGCCCTTTTCCATGATCAATAATTGTCCCCGCGAAACATCCCGAATGTGAATATAAGATTTTACCGCTTTGCCTCCGCCATGCAGTGGAATAGTACTACCCAGTTTTAAATAAATTATACTGCGCGGAATGATTTTAAATAGCTGTTGATGCGCGCCATACACGTTGGTTGAACGGACAAACGTTACGGGAAACTTAAACTGTTTGAAGTATGTAAGAAGTAATAAATCTGCTGCGGCTTTGGAAGCAGCATAAGGAGTACTTGGGTTTAATGGAGCGGACTCTATTATTTTTCCCTCGGTCGTGCCGTATACTTCAGGGCTGGAAATATGGACATACTTGGTTAAGTATCGAATAGTAGATAAGTACTTGAGAAGTTTTGCAAGGGAAACGGTATTAGTTGCAAACCAGTGTTCCGGATGTTCCCAGCTTGGTGCAACTTCACTTTGCGCAGCAAAATTGACTATGAAATTCGGTTTCGCTTTCGAAAGTAAATTAATAATTTGTTCCGTGTGTTGATTCAGATCATATTGGTAAAAGCGAAACCGTGGTTGTGTAAATCGTTTATACGGAAGAAAGACTGAGTTTTTTTCCGGTGAACGACTGATGCCAATCACATTAAAACGTTCCTGTTCAAGCAAATAATCAATAAAGTCGCTGCCGGAAAAGGAATTACTCCCGAGAATTACAACGGTTTGTCGTTTCATATTGAATAGTTCATTGAACAACCTCCCTCTCTTAAAGCTTGTCCTGAATTTGTTTCAGGAATCCTTGTGTAATTCTAATTAGAATGGACCGGTAAATGAGTTATCCGGAATGTCGTGTGGAAGTTGGGATTGGGGAAATAGCCGGTTAAGATCCGCCTTTTTTCCGGTAAGCTGCAGGACTGCCTGTGCAATCTCCCGGGGACCGGGATAAAAATTTTTGGTGAGTGCCGGAGTTGTAGGCGTTGGAATATCTGGTAAGCCCAGACGAAGCGGCGCTGTTCTTAACGCATTAAATTGGTGTTCTACCACCTGGGTAATGATTTCCGCAGAGATGCCACCGGTTACCCAGCCAGTATCAACTACTAACAGGCGTCTGGTTTTGGTAACCGAGTTTATGATCGTTTTAATATCAAGCGGTCTAACGGTTCTGAGATCAACAACTTCGACCGAAATTTTTGCCGGCGTCATGATTTTGGCTACTTGCAAACATTCAATTGCTGCGTATGAAGCAGCGACAACTGTTATCTCATTACCCGGGTGCATTATATGCGCTTTACCGATCGGGGTGCGGTATAATTCCGATGGTACTTGATCGACCAGATTAAATAGCCACCGATGTTCAAGTATCACTACCGGATTATTATTTTCAACTGCGCTCACGAGCAATCCTTTTGCATCTTGTGCTGTAGTAGGCATGAGGACAATGAGTCCTGGAATATGCGCAAACAGGGCTTGTAAACTTTGCGAGTGCTGCGGACCTTGTCCCCAACCCCGGCCGATAATCATCCGGATAACCAGGGGAACAGATTGTTGGCTACCAAACATAAAATACCACTTGGCGGCGTTATTGATAATCTGATCAAATGAAAGCATGGAAAAATCTACTCGCTGATGAGTCAGGATCGGCCGCATGCCTCTAAGGCTTGCCCCGATGCAAACTCCGGTCATGGCATTTTCAGAGACCGGCATATCCATCACCCGATGACTTCCGTATTTTTGTTGCAGGCCGAGGGTTGTTCCGAAAATACCTTTTGGATCCGGCACACCCAAACCCACAACGAATACCTCAGGATATTTTTTAAGTAATTGATCCGTGGCTTCATTGATAGCATCGGCAAATGTCAGCTGGCGTGGTTTTGATCTAGGCATAGGTGTCGGCATCATTAATTGTTTTATGCGGAGTGGTGGAAGCATGAGCCTGTTCCAGTATTTTTTCACTATCCACAGTTAATTTATTTTGCAGTGTCTGGATTTGCGCGGTTGACAGATATTTTTTCTTTATCAGCAATTGTTTTAATCGGCTGACTGGATCCTGTTTTTTCCACTCTAAAAACTCCTGTTCGCTCCGATATCCCAGATGGTTATCAAATAAGTGACCGCAGTGTTCGCGCTGACGGTACGTAAAAAATTCCAGAAATACCGGACCTTTACCGGAGTGGACATACAAATACGCAGATTTAATCACGTTGTACGTTTCCCGAATATTGTTGCCATCGGCTGAAATTGCCGGTATGCCATGGCCGGAGATAAGCTGAGTAATACCTCGTTCGGGCTGGCGCAGATTAAGCGGAGTATAAACCGAATATAGATTGTTTTCACAAATGTATATAATCGGTAGTTGTTTCAGTACCGCATAATTAATTGATTCATGGAACACGCCTTCTTCAACTACTGCTTCGCCCAAAAAGACACACATGACAGTTTTATTTTGTTTAAGTTTTTCGGCAAACGCGACGCCGGTGGCTACTGGCACAATACTGCCGACAATTGGCGTTGAGCCTAAAAAATTAACCTTCTGATCAATTAAGTGCATGGAGCCACCGCGGCCTTTCGCACACCCGTCAGCCTTACCGTAAATTTCAGCAAAAAATCGATATAAATCTCCGCCCTTAGCCAAGTAATGCCCATGAGCGCGATGGTTGCTCATTACCGGATCATTCCGGGTTAACACNNCTTGACTAACAGTTCCTCAACTGTCCGGATATACAGCATAGAGGAAAAGAGTTTCAGCGCGAGCGCCTTAGTAAGTACATTATCCCGGATTTGCAGCCGCGTTTTTTTTGTCAAAAAATAGGTTTTAATCATTGTGAAGGCGTTTTGTTTATATCATCAAGCGCCTGTTTAATATGGGTGAAATAATCGGCTATAAAACCGGTCGACTTCATAGGGTAGATTTTGCAGCTAATTTTTTCATTGTCTTGATGTTGTAGTACCGATCGTCAGTTAACGCATCAGGAATTTTACCGGTTCGATAAGCGGTTTGTAAATCTTGGATTGCATCGGCAATAGTGTGAATTGGCATAAACCCGAGTTCTTGTTTAATTTTTGCTGACGAAATTTTGTAGGAACGTAAGTCACTGGTTGGTTTGGTGATAATAGTAATACTCGGGTCAGCCAGTGTTTTTTTCACCAGTTCGGCTATATCCTGAAGTGAATGGTTTTCATATCCAACATTAAAAATTTTGCCGTTTATTTGTTTATCGGGAAATTTAAGCGTTTTAACATACAGGTCAGTAATGTCTTCGATGTGGATATTTGGTCGTAGTTGTGATCCGCCGAACACCGTAATTTGATTATTGACCAGCGCATGCAACGTCAAAATATTAACTGTTAAATCAAGCCGCAAGCGGGGAGAGTAACCGCAGACAGTAGCCGGTCGGACAACAAGAGTGGTGAAATTCTCACTCGATTTTTTAAGCAATTCCAATTCACTGAGCGCTTTATACTTTGAGTAATCGGTTAATGGTTCAAGTGTCAAATCTTCAGTTACTTCAGATTCCTTTTTTATGCCGTAAACGCTTGAGGTTGAAGCATAAATGAAACGTCTGACTCCTGCTTTTTGGGCCGAGTCAAAAAGCTGGATGGTCGCATCATAATTTATTGATTTGCCCAAATTTTGGTTTAACTCAAAACTCGGATCATTGGAAATGCAGGCCAGATGAATTACCACGTCAATATCAGTAAGTGCTTGTTTGATCACCGGATAGTCGCGCAGATCTGCCTTAATTTGTTTAAGGTGGGACTGGTCAATTATTCCGTTAAATACATCACCATACCAGTAGGTATCGAAGACAGTGACAAGAAAACCTGCACGTAATAGTTTCGGCACCAGTACTGCTCCGACATATCCGGCGCCTCCGGTAACCAATACATTTCTTATCATTTTAACAGTCGAGTAATAAATTTTGTCATATCTTTAAATTCAAGCGGAAACTTATTGCCGACAGTTTGTACTTTCAGAGCTCCGGCCACATTGCCGACAAAACCGACTTCATGTTCATCCATCCCGGCATACACACACGGCGCGGTAATTGCGAAAAACGCGTCCCCGGCGCCCACCCGATCCACCACGTGATCAGTAAATGTCGGCGTTGAGATGAACGAGTTATTGCTTGAGTAGCTGATTGAGCCATTTGATCCGCGGGTAACTAAGAGTAAACGGCATTTCATTTTCCGGGCAATTTTTTTTATGAGAGAATCAAGGTTACCATATTTATCGTGTGTGGCGAGGCGCAGCTCATGCTCATCAATACAAATATAATCGGCGCGCGGATACTTGGTAATCACATTAAACCCGTAGTTAGCGCTGTTTGCCTGCACATTAAGCGCTAAGAATTTTGCCCGGTGAGACAACAGGCGGACAATTTTTTCCGTCAGAAACCCATGGCCAAAATCATTAACAATAACGATGTCGAAATTTCCCAATTCTTTTTTAAGGAATTTTACGACTTGTGTTTCAATCTTTTGGTCAAGCGCTTTATCCTTAATAAAACTTATCTGGAATAATTTTTGTCTAGTGGCCATATCGACAAAACGGCGTTTTACAATAGTGCTTTCACCAGGTTGTAAGAAAAATTTAGCGCTGATTTCCGGTTTTAATCTCCTGTCGATAAAACCTCTGAATGAACGTTTTTTTCCAAGCAGTGAAATTAAAGTAACCTGTGATGACAAAGAAGCCAGATGATTGGCAGTTGCCAGAGTTCCGCCGGCAAACTGTTCTTTGGAAATATATCGATGGACGACAATTGGTTCTTTGGATGACTTGCCCATGGTTTCGCAATAATCGTACTCGTCAATAATACTGTCGCCGATGACCAGTATTTTTTTACTGCGTAACGTCGTCAGGGTCTCGATAACTGCATCGGCTTCGTGATTTTGCTTAAATTCATTCAAATATTTTTTGGTTATGGGGGAGTAAACATCAAGATGTTCATTAATCAGGTGAGAAGAACTAAAAATAATATCATCGGTAAATTTTAAAATTCCGCCAAGCGCTTTTACCGCCGCTTCTTCTTCGCCAAGTTTGCGGGGAATATTTGGATTCGGTTTGCGATTTTTATAATCCGGGCCTTTGACATACACATGGGGCTTGATTTTGGAAATTGCATAGATCGCATTGGATGACTCGACAATTGCCACATAATCGATTGCAGAAATTGCGCTCAAAACTTCACTGCGTAATTTTTCATTAAACACCGGCCGGCCCGGGCCTTTATTGACATACTTATCAGCAGTTATCGTAACTATTAAAATATCACCAAATGATTTAGCCGATTGAAAATGTTTAATGTGTCCCGGATGAAGAAGATCAAAAACGCCATGACATAACACAATATTTTTACCTTGTTTTCTTAATTTTTGCGAAAGTTGAGAAGCTTTATTCAGCGTGAGGATTTTAAGTTGGGGATTATCTGACATGAGGGTAATGATAGCACGTTACCAATGCGTTTCAAGCTGGCTCTGTCATGTTGATCACTTCAATAAACCTGTCTTCAATTTTCTCGCAAACTGGAACACTGCTTGTAACATTACTTAAATCTTATAATAAGTTCTGTATCACGTTCTAGTTCTGATGTTATAACACTTCATGTTATAATTTTGCCGTATGTGGACACCGGAAAAGATTTTAACAGATATTGATTATCCTGCAGATTTGGTTCCTCACATTGTTGCAGTTGAGGCGCGAATGATTTTTTAATTTACAACTTACGATACATTACTTTACCGGAAGCATCTCGTGTTTGGGGGAGACCATGATTTCGCAGAGGATTGGGCCGTTATAAGAAAGGGCAAATCTAATTTTTCGGCGCAACTCTTTTATTGAATTTATTCGGATTGCTTTAACACCGTAGGCAGGCGCTACCTTCTGGTAGTCGGGTAAACTTAAACCACACTTTTTATCAGTGCCAACAAAATTACTATTGAGAAATGCGGCTTGCGTGTGACGGATAGCCAAGTATCCCTCATTATTCAAAACGAAAATTTTAATCGGCAATTTATGATGCACGATGGTTTGTAACTCATGAATATTAAGCTGTAAACTGCCGTCGCCGGACAGGCAAATGGTACGTTTCCTGCCATTTGCAAAACAGGCGCCAATGCTTTCGGGCAGGCCAGTGCCCATGGCACAAATTCCGGTTGAAAGAACTACCCGTTGTCGTGGTTTAACTTTGAATGCATGATAGGTAGTGTAGTTAACGGTTCCGCCGCCATCAACCACGATCGTATCACCGGCAGCAAGTTCGTCTGAAAGCAAATCCATAAAAATATAGGGATTCACAAAACCTTTTGGAGCAGTTAACGTTGTCGGTATGGCGTTAAGGACTTTAAAGTGCGATAGTTGTTGTTGCCATTTTTTTGTTACAGTTGGCTTTTTTGTGTGAGCAATAGCAAGCATTTGTTGTAAAAACAGTTTTGCATCACTTTCAATAGCTAGATCTGTTGTGACATTGCATGAGTTAATTTCCACTGGATCAATATCAACGATAATTTTTTTGGCATTTTTAGCAAAATTATCACAGTCAAGACCGGTTATAGTGAGGCACATATGTGAGCCGATTGCTAGTAATACATCACAATTGGCAATTGCGCAATTTCCGCCCCGTTGTCCCCCAAGTCCCACCCGGCCTAAATGTAAACTATTATTTGCCGGCATGATATCAGTAGCACTCCAGCTGGTAACAAATGAGAGTTTGTACTCGCGGATAAATTGGGCAAATTCGCGCTCTGCGTGAGCCAGCCTGATTCCCTGACCTGCCAAAACTAATGGACATTCCGAAGTTTTTAAAAGTTGAAGAAGTGTACTAATTTGTGCGGTAACAGATTTCGCTGGATTTTTTTCTTCTTTAAACGTTTCAGGTTTAAATTCTAGTTGCTGGTTTGGTTCAATCTCTGCCCACTGGAAATCAAGTGGGATATCGACCCAGACTGGTCCTGGCCGGCCGCTTCTGGCAAGATACGTCGCTTTTTGCAAATAAAATTTGATTTTATTGGGATCGTCAACCATGACCGCGTACTTAGTCACCGGGGTTACTACTGATACAATATCGAGTTCCTGACTGCCCAATTGGCGTATCGGTTTGCCGCGAGCGGTGTGCCGAAATCTGGTTTGCCCTGAAATATACAAACAGGGAATCGAATCAAGCCAGGCTGCAGTTACACCGGTGACTGCATTGGTGCCACCCGGGCCAGTAGTGACGATAGCTGTACCCAGATTATTAGTGACCCGGCCATACGCCTCAGCTGCAAGTGCCGCTGCCTGCTCATGGTGGGTAAATATGGGAGTAATGCCTTTTGTATGATCTAAGGAATCAAACAAGTGGACGTTGGCGCCGCCGGTTATTCCAAACACGTATTTAACGCCCTCGCGAACTAGAAACTGAGCAACAAAATCTGCGAGTTTCATTTACATTGTTATATAAAACTTAACTAATTTTACGTCTGATTCTGGACTAGCCAGAATGACGTTTTTTTGGTAATTAATTGCCAATACCGTTAATCGGAAAGTAATGTTTTGACTGTCCGCCATCAACTGGAACGATTGCACCCTGGGAAAATGTGGCCAGTTCCGAACATAAAAATACGACCATCGGACTGATTTCAGAAGGTTTCCCAAATCTGCCCAAAGGAGCACGTTCCCGTAAATATTTTTCTGCATGTTCGGGTCGTTCTTTTAACACTTTTTGCCAATGGCCGGTTTCAGTTAAAACTACTCCTGGAAGTACAGTGGACATAACCACATTTTTAGTTTCAGTGGCGAGTACTCTACCCATGCAACGGGTATATGCAGTGTACGCAGCTTTAATTGAACAATAGGGGACCGGACCACTGTTTTCCAGTGAAGCGCCGGCGGAAATGTTAACAATTCTACCCCAGCCCTGTTGTTTCATGTGGGGAAGAAAAAGATTATTCAGTTCCACTGCCACCTCGAGATTGAGCCTAAATAATTTTCGCCAATCAGAAATAGAACAATAGGGATCGGTGATGCCAAGCGTGTCGCCGACATTGTTGACGACAATATCAAGTTGGCCAAAGTTTTTCCAGATTTTTTTGACAAGTAAAGCCGGTGCCCCCTCTTCAGCAATTTCGGTAACAATTCCCCAGTGTCCATTCTTTTTGCCGCCCAGTTTTTCAACAGCCTGATCAAGTTTATCTTTTTTTCGGGATGTGATGACTACGTTGACCCCCTCGCGCGCCAGGTCTTTGGCAATCGCATGCCCAATTCCACTGGCGCCGCCCGTCACCAGAGCCCGTTTTCCAGTAAGTCCCAGCTGCATATTTCCTCCTTAATTAAAATTTAAAATGTATGTAATGGAACCAGAATCTTTTTTGGATTAAGGTCGGCTAATTTTGCCAGAATCCGGCGCGTATTGGTAATAGTTGATATGGCAGTAACCAGAATTACAGCTTTTTGGATATCATGAATTTTGCTGACGTGCTTGATTTTTACCGGCAGATTTATGTAGTATGCACCATCCTTCTGTGTATCTTCATCCAAAATACTGTTAAACGAAGAAAAATCATTACCCAGATGATAACTTAATACCGGTAACATAAGCGCAGCGCCATATCCGTATACGATCTCGCTTTCCAGAAGTTGCAGTTGTTTTTGCGTCATTAAAATACTGGTTTTGAATATCTCGTACCTGTTTAAAATGTCAGCGCGTGAGAAATCTTTGGCGTGACTTGCAAACCGTTTAGTGCGTTTACCTTTTTTAAAAGCAATCAGAATTGCTCCCCATAAGTTATGGTTAATGGTATAGCCCTCAAGTTCACACCCAAATTCGGTAAGCATGTAGAGAATTGATTGCAGGGAAAAATAACTCAAATGCTGATGAAAAATTTGATCAAAGCGGCAATTATAAAGCAGTGTTTCCAGTAGTGGGAACTGAAAAAAATAAAGAGTATCATCATTTCCCAACTCAATGACTTTTTTTACAAAGCCTTTGGGATCGTCAACATGTTCGAGTGTATCCTTGCAGATAATCACGTCGAACTTTTCATTAAATTTCACTTCCTCAAAAAAATCGCCGATTGCAACTAGATTGTCCTGGGAATATTCCTTTTCTTTACCTTTTAATATCGGGTCAACGCCAACCAGTTTGCGTGCTTTACCCTTGAGTGCTTGCAATACATACATATCATTACACCCAAGTTCAAGAATGCTGCCAAAATGTTTTTTACCCATATACTTTTTGAGAAACCCAACAAAGAAATCACCCGACTCTCTCCCGGTTGCACTTTTTGACGCTCTAAAACTATATGAAATTGCATCTCCATATTGCAGGTTGACGTCAATCACATTTTGTATTTGGCCATGGCCGCAACGCGTGCAAAGATGAAAACTTTGATCACAAACAGCCACTTTGGTTTTTACCCGCTCAGAGGTATAAATTTCGGTCATGGGGAAATCGGGAAAATTTAATAGTGCAGCTCCTGATGGTTTTTCACAAATCATGCAATTCTCACGAATCGTTACCGGAATATTTTTATACTTGATACTGTTAATCTTTTTCATAATAAAAGTTACAAATCTTTTAAAGTTAAATATTTTGTTTAGAAGCTTATTCCTTTCATACTTTATTTGCAATGATTCGACTTGGCTATTTTAAATATTTAAACCAATCACGAGTCGCTGTTTCTATTTTTGCAGGAGTCCAGACTGGTGCGGTGTTCCAATAATCAATCTGTGTTAAAAGTTGCTGGACTCCAGTTTCAAAACTTACGGCTGGTTTCCAGTTAAGCAAGCGTTTAATTTTGCGAATATCGGCTTGAGTTTTATCAGGTTCTGCCGGTCGTTTTGGAATATGGGTAGTTGTACCGCCTAGTAAACGCACGAGTTTGTTTACCGATTGTGGTTGTCCGGTGCCGACATTAAATATTTCATTTACGACTTTCGATTTTGCTGCCATGACAAAGGCGTTTGTCACGTCAGTGACATAGGTGAAATCGCGAGTCTGTGTGCCATCGCCTACTATCGTAAATGATTTTTCGGCGAGTTTTTGTGCAAGAAAAATCCCAAACACTGCCCCATACGTACCTGAGGTGCGCGAACGAGGGCCATACACATTAAATAAGCGTAAACTTACTACCGGTAATTGGTAGACCTTTCCCCAATGCAGGGTGTATTGTTCTCCAATATATTTAGTTAACGCATAGGGATATTGCGGATGGACAGGTGTAGTTTCCGGGGTTGGAAATTTTTTGGGAATACCATAGCAAGACGCAGATGCAGCATACACAAATTTTTTAACTCCTGCTGAATGCGCGGCTATTAACATGTTTACCGTGCCATCAACATTGACGCGATGATATATTTTAGGGTTAACAATAGAAGGCACGATGTCAGCCAGTGCGGCCAGATGGAAAACCCAATCAACCTTCATTAGGTATTGATTGAGGTTAATCCGGTAATCGGAAATATCTAATGGAACCAGTTTTAATTTTTTAAACTTTGTAAGCTGTTTCAGGTTTTCCGGTCTGCCGGTACTAAAATTATCAAGGACCACTACCGTATGTCCGTCCTTTAATAATTGTTCAACCAGATGACTGCCGATAAANNGGCCCCGCCGGTAACTAGTGTTTTCATACGTATTTTTAGACGTGCACAATTTTACTGTTTTCTGCCCGCATATATCCAGGTAATTAATTGTGATAGTTGGATGAGGAGGAGAGACAGCGAAAGCCGTTTTCGCAAATAATATTTACCATTAATAAGTTGTACGTCACCTGAACTGATGAGGCGATTAAGACGACTGGTCAAGTCTACAACTTTGTTATACGTCTTTGCTAATTCTGCTTGCGTGAGCCCACGAGTTGATTTTTCGGCAACTAAAGTCAGCAGTTTCATACGAACTGATGACTCGATGACACCGAAAATACCGATAATATAAATTATACACAGCAAACTGAAAATACTACCAACTAAGATTATGGTTATGGTAAGTAGCGCAAGATGATTAGAAATAGTTGGCGCATGTATGAGATTCAAAATACTGGTTAGAATTCCTGTTCCTATGATGAAAGTTGTGACGTAAATATAGAGAAACCAGGTAATGATATGTCTCCGGTGGATCTTGGGAAAAAGCAGTACATGTAATAACCAGAAGACCGCAAATTCGCCAAAACCCATGATGATGACTAGGTGATCTATTTCCATTTAAACCAGTTTTGATAAAGATTTATTAGGTGAACTAAGCGTTGACCTTTAGGAGAGATGTAGAACGTATTATTTCTTCCAGTCATGTAGCCGGTTTGAATAAGAGTTTGCAGTCGTTTTCCAAACAGCTCATACTCAGAAAAATAGTGGAAGATGCGTTGGGCAGTTATGCCATTATGATGTTTAAGAATTGCAGTTATTTTTTGCGAGGGACTGATTTCATCGGTATAGGGAGCGGTAAAAAACAAAATCAGTAAACCGCTTGTCAGCAAATAAAGAGCGAGACTTGTCAGCGGCAGCCGAATTAGAACTATAGATCTTTCCGGAGTAATTATTGGAGTTTGTGCGGTAACCGGCCACTCAATTATTAGTAATACCAATAGCCCAAGACCAAAAACAAACACCGTGTAAAAAGACTTTATTCCTTTTTTCTGGAGCAAACGATATAAAACTACGTGACCTCCAAACGTAATTGCAAAAACAATGGCGCTTATAAACACATCAATCATGAGTTATCAAAATTGGTTAGTTGTTTTATCAATGACGAGAAATAAGGTAGTTTTGGCAACGTCTATCAAGTTGGAAATCGATACGGCTTTGGAGTTACCATGTTTTCTCCCCACATGCACAAAAGGAACTTCCACACAACTATATCCCTGACTGATCAGTTTAAGCTTGAACTCGGCAAAAACTAAAAACCCAGTTGATTTGAGCGGTAAATTCTTAAGCAGTGCAAGTTTGGCAATAAAGGGGCCATTATAATATTTTATTTTCTGTCTGAATAAAATATTTAGAAATTTAGTAAAAGTAAGTGATAAGATTTTTCTAACCGACGACCGATGCTGACTGACTGGGTAAGCAATAACCAGGTCAGCGGTGTCCATTTTCTGACACAATTCTTTAAGGGATTTACTTGACATATCATTGTCTCCGGGAAATACGGTGACATAATTTTTATGAGCTTTCATGAGTGCATTTCGAAATGAGGTACCTACACCTTGATTAACTGGATTGTTTATCAAACGGATGCGATGATTTTTTTTAATCTCACCTTCAATAACATTTTGGGTTTGATCAGTGCTTCCATCGTTTACAATCAATATTTCATAGTCGGTAATGATGCCCTTGACTGCTTTTAAAATACTTTTAATGGCGCCGGAAATATTGTCTTCTTCATTAAAAGCGGTGACGATAATACTGGCACTTTTTTTCATATTATTTAAAATCAATAACAGCGCGGCCAACCATCTGATGTTTCGCCATATCATTGATTGCTTCGTTAATCTCTTGCAACTTTATCCGGCGGGTAATCAGCTCTGAGACAGGTAAATTTCCGGCAAGAATTTTCCGGGTATAAAAGGGAAAATCAAGATCCGGATTTGTTTCACCACCCCAAGTGCCGGTAATCGTTTTACCTTTAATAAACTCAAACGGGTTAATTCGAATTGTTTCAGTGTATCCAATGTTGCCGGCAATCACAGCTAAACCATGTGGTTTGAGAACTGCAACAGTTTTTTCCATCGCAATTTTATTGCCTGATGCTTCAACGACAAAATCAACGCCGCCTGGACAAAGGGATTGGATATCGGTAACTACGGTATCGGTGAAAAGTAAAATGTCACTGACGCCATTTTTTTTGGCAAAACTAAGTGCGTGTTCACTGATATCAACTGCAATGATCTTTTTCGACCGGTACATCCGAGCACCAAGGATGACGCTCGCACCGATTCCGCCAACTCCAAAGACTACGAGTGTTGAATT
Organism: Patescibacteria group bacterium; assembly: GCA_003524845.1. GTDB lineage: Bacteria > Patescibacteriota > Microgenomatia > UBA10105 > UBA10105 > UBA10118. Next base: position 15,665 of record DQGR01000085.1, on the reverse strand, counting down.
TTCCGTGAGTTTCAGTTTATGTCTGACTATCCCAACTCCGGTTGCAATTGCGCAACCCAAAAGCGCCGCCAAATCATAAGGAATTTTTCTAGAAATTTTGGTAATGCAATTCTCTGACACCACGGCATATTCGCAAAACGTGGCAATTGGTCCGGAGTTTATAATTTGGGAATTATGCCGGTACTCCGCATTCGGGATATCCTGCCCGGTTCCCTTTATCCAGGAAAGGACGACAAAATCTCCTCTCTTTACTTTTGTTACCCCAAACCCAATACTTACTACTTCCCCCGAACCTTCATGGCCCAAAAGGTGCGGTAAAAATGGGTCAGATCCGCGGAGTCCTTGGATTTCATTTAGTTGTGATCTGCAGATTCCACTTGCATGCAATTTGACGAGTACTTGTCCAGGATTAATCCGGGGTATTTCAATTTCCGTAATCAGAAGCGGGGAATTGTTTTTGTAGAGAATTGCAGCTTTAGTTTTCATGACAATGAGTTACCCGGAATACCTGTCCATGCCAGCAATAGGAAAATTCTTTCCGCAACTTAATCCGGGGGTACTTTTGAGTGAATTCCAAAAATGCCAGTTGTTCGCCTTTTTTTCCGGGTTGGCGAAATGCGTTCCAGTCATCAAAAACGATAAGGGTGTTTACCATTAATAAATCTTTTATAAACTCCAAAACTACTTTAGCTGACGAATAGTAGTCGCAATCGATAAAAGCAATCGCAATTTTCTTCATCTTATATTTTTTTTGCGTACCCTTAGTTAATGTTTTATCAAAATAGCCTTTAATAAGATTTATTTTACTCAGATCTCCGCCATGTGTTTTTATATTATCTGCCACAACTTCTTTGGTACAGAAAAATTCACCTTCATAGAAATCTCCGGAATCGTCGATTCCAGTTGGTTTAGGAAGTCCAGAAAAGCAGTCAAAACCAAAGTAGCGCATGTGTGGATTTCCGCATTGAAGACTAACCTGTTGAGCATGCCATAATGAATAGCCTTTGTAAACGCCAAATTCATAGTAGTCTCCGGTATTGAGAATTGACAGTTTATTTGCAAAACGAAAAATCCTGTTCATGGTATCTGTGACACAAGCGTTAACTGGAGTAAAACCCTGAAAAATATTCCGATATGTTTTATCAAGAAATCTTACAAGCCAGATTTTTGGAATCCTAAATTTAGATTTTGGACATTGATACGAATTCATTTTTTTTCACGGCGTAAACCAATAATAATCTCCGTTATAACCGACTTCATGAAATAGTTTTTCCCATTCGTTTTCGTGCAAAATTGTCTTAGCAGTCAAGTTCCACATTTCCATCCGTTTCTGTTCTTCTGGATTGCTATAGGCGTCAACAGTTATAAACGCATGTTTTTTGGTAACCCGCATCATTTCCTTAAGTGCTCTTTTGAGAGATTTGAGCGGAAGATTATGAATCGTATTGATTGAAATAACTAAATCAAATGAATGGTCTGGAAATGGCAGTTTTGTCGCATTTGCAACCTGAATAAATGGTTTGATTTCCGGTAGACAATTGTTGATTGCATAGGTAGAAATGTCGATTCCGGCAACCGCAATGCCGGGAATTAGTTGTTTAAAATCATACAGCATAAAACCCTTTGCGCACCCGACATCGAGAATACGACTTTCCCCGGTTAAGTTATAAAATTTCTGAAAATCCGGGATGACGGGTTGCCAGAAACGCGGATGATACGAAAATCCTCCGTAGCCGTATATCCGATCACCATCAAAAAACTCTTTGCCAAACTTGCGAGCAATCGCTCGGATATGCGAAGATTTTGCTTTTGCCCTGCCCGCAATATCCCGTTTTATCCGGGGATAATTTTTTAATAGATTAATTTGCGACATAGATAGGTGGATACAGATGTAGATTTAATATCGTGATTGTAGGAGAGATTTAACGGTTTGTCCATAAGTGACCTGTTATAATCGGAGCAGTTTTGTTCGGCAAGGGGTGATAAAAATATGAGATTTAAGCGGTTATTTGGAGTGAACGACAATTTATTTTTTTCCACGCATGACAATTCATTCAGCTTTATCGCACCAATCTTTCTTGGTATCACCGTAGGTATTCAGTGGTTGACCGCTGCACTTCTCATTTCAGGTTTGCATCCACGTCCGCGTCCGCTTGATGAACTGACTGATAGCGGGAAATACTGGTTCAGGCCTGAATATGACATTATGGTGTATCTTGCGGGATGTGTTGTTGCCTTAGTATTGGTTTTTATATTTTTATTTATTTTTAAAAAGTGGTCCCATTCCCGGAAGTTTGCACAAGCACGTCAGGTAGATATGGTTATACTCGGTCTTATATCTTTTATCGTTCACGCAGTACTTGTAGTATTTTTTGATTTGCTGGTTCTTGACTATTGGCAACAGTCAGTGCCGTACACTCAAAAAATTGTCGTTACCAGTGTTATGGCCATTTTATTTGTGTTGCCCGGCATATCGGTCCTGCTTTTTGCACTCGCACATATTTGGCAACCCAAAAGACTGATGGTTAAGCTCGCGGATTTTCATAATCGAAACAGACAAATGATCAACAGAGGTTTCGATATTTTAGTTTTACTTTGTATTGTACTGCTTGTGTATGTGCCGGATTGGACGCATCTTGCCGGAAAAATTTTTCTCAACGACCAGTTCTTACACTGGGATGGATTTGCAGTGCGGCAAGCGCTTGGGTTTAGACATGGTTTAATGCTGGGGCGCGATATTTTTATACAGTATGGTATTGGCTGGCCGCTTCTGTTTTCGTTTCTGAGTCGAAATGCGCCACTAACTTATTCATTTATGGCGGGTATCGGTGTTTTATATGCGTGCATATATTATATCGGCGTTTATTTATTGCTGCGACTTTTAAGCAGAAGTTTACTCTGGTCAGCAGGCGGAATTGGGATTATTTTGCTGGTACATCTTTTTACAAGAAACTTGACCGCACCCTTTTTCTGGGAAACTCCATCATCAACTCTTTTACGGTCTCCGTTTGACATCTGGTTTTTTATTGCATTATTTTTCGTCCTAAATTCAAAAAAAAAGGTTTGGCATTATTTGCTTGGTGGAATAACCGGACTGGCATTCCTGTTTGGCTTTGATACAGGAATGTATTTAGTGATTGTCATGCTAATTTATTACGCGTTTAACCTTTTTTCACTTAAAAAGAAAACGTTACAATTAAATAAAAGTAATCTGCCGCAGCTATCTGCCGCAACGACCACTTTTTTTGTAATTGCGTTGTCGGGGCTACTGTTCGCAGGTAAATCTGCATTTTTTACAGCCAGTTTTTGGTCAGGATTATTTGAAGGCATCAGTGAATATGGGTCTGGAATTTCAAACTTGCCTATGGCCCTTTTGCGCCAGAAAACCGGACTGCTGTTTTTTGAAGTCATCGTGTTTGCATATCTTGGTTTTGTCGCCAATTTGTTCCTGGGCTGGTTACGAGGTAAAATTACGATTGTACATCAATTTTCCGCCCTATTAAGTTTATACGGACTGGCAACTTTGCTTATTTTTCTCGGCCGTTCACATGTTCTCAATTTGCTGCATCCGACAATTGCTTTCTGGATATTGCTCATTTGGTTTTCGGCAAAACTGCATTCAGTAGTAATTTCCCGCCGTTTCGTAAGTTATCCGATACTGATTCCTGCCGGATTTTGCGTTATTTCGATACTATTTCTTTTAAGTTCTTCTTTGGTGCGTAATTATCCTCATGTACTCAATTATTTTTCGACGCGCGCGCCAGGAGGTATTTGTTTATGGTCTGGAGTGTCGGATATCTGCGGCGTGTCGCAAACAAATGAAGTGGAACTCGATAAATTTCAAACCATAATTTCCTGGTTAGAGGAGGTCACTTCTGATGGTTATGAAGTTGCTCTATTTGATGATAAAGACACGTTTTTTTATGTCGCAATTGGTCAAGCTCCCTGGTTTCGGTATCGTCCGGGCGAAATATTTACCTATAAACAACTGGCGAGTATTCATGCGCAAATCAAAGACAGACGTCCAGAGTATATTGTCATGGAAGAAGAAACAGCAAATCAGAACGATGTCTGGAAGCAAACCCGCTTACTGCTTACGCAGGATTATTTACTTAAAGACACAGTGGCGGGCTATGGCATTTGGAAGCTTAAGTAAAAAAACTTTCTGCAGTAAGCTTTTCCTCACCAACTATTGCACCTCCATGCTTTTAAAGTTATTCTGTAATTAGTTCGGCTTCAGGCTGAAAAATTCTGGGTATGAAAGATAAACACTTTACTGCCGACGCCATACCACTTACAGTTTATGGTCAAAAGGAGACTATTTTCCTTATTTCAAGGACGCGGGAAGGGAAGAAAATCAGCTTACACCTTGATATCAGTTCTAATGGGGCCGAGTTTACACCACACCGGGCGCTGGTATTTACCGATCAAAAACGGCCGGTAACCCCTGATATTGAAATGCCGCATATCACAGCACTTGGTGATCGGCACTTCATGACCTTTAAAAAACTGGTCAAAGGTAAACAACGATTATTCGGTGCCATTTCGCATGATTTCACTTCCTGGCAGGTGCAGGGACAAATAAGCGATATGAGTGAGGCAGGCGTGTTGGTTCCGGAGCTGGATAACGACACCCGACATGTTCTTTACTATGGTGAGAAAGAAATCCGGATTGCCACTTCTGAAAACATTACGGACTGGAAAACCGGACCGGTAGTCATAGCGCCAACCCAAGATTTTTATGGTGAATGGCCGGTGCGGGTTGCCGCAGCGCAAATTACTGAGCAGGGGATACTCGTATTTTACTACCTGCATTTGCGAGCCGGCACTTATGAACGCTTTATCTTAAAGGCAGCGCTTTTTGATCGCCAGCGGCCCGATGTATTGATCAAAAGATTTCCCGAGCCGATTTGGGAAACGCCAAAAGAATGGTGGAGAACTGATGTCCATCCGGTTGGCGTAGTAGAAAGGAACGGACAATTACTCTCCTTCTGGTGGGTCAAGGGCGTTGATCTCGTTGCGGTCTATCATCCGTTATATCGGCAACGGCTGGAACAGAAATCACAACCCCCAGCATTTACTTTTAATAAGCTGCACCACAATCCGATTTTAAGTCCGATTATGCATCATTTTTGGGAGTCAAGAGCCACCTTTAATCCGGCTGCATTTACGGCAGACGACCGGGTGCATTTAGTGTATCGAGCCATCGGAGACCAGGACGTTTCCGTACTTGGATATGCAGAAAGCCGGGACGGTTTTTATGTCGATTATCGCCACGCAGAACCCATATATATACCTACCAAAGCCGATGAGTTAAGCGGGAACCCAACCTCTACCCCACCAGTCTCTCCATTTGCTTCCGGCGGCGGTAGTTTCGGCGGTTGCGAAGATCCCCGGATTACCAAAATGGACGATTGGCTTTATATGACGTATGTCGCCTATGACGGATGGAGTCCACCGCGGGTGGCGCTGACCTCAATCAAGGTGGCCGACTTTCTGAATCACAAATGGAATTGGCAAACTCCGGTGCTTATTTCACCGCCGGGGATTGTTGACAAAAACGCCTGTATTTTGCCGGAAAAAATAAACGGAAAATATGTAATATTTCACCGGGTTTACCCCAATATTTTGGTTGACTTTGTTGATTCACTGAACTTTGACGGTCAGACGTATCTGAAAGGCGAGTACGCAATTGCCCCGAGACAAAATCATTGGGACAGTCGAAAACTCGGCGCCGGCGCGCCACCCATTAAAACTGATGACGGTTGGCTGCTCATTTATCAAGCAGTTGACGATCGCGACGACCGTAAATATAAAATCGGGGCTATGTTGTTAGATTATAAAAATCCGACTCAAGTACTACACCGATCAGACCGGCCGTTCATTGAACCGACCGAGTGGTATGAAAATGTCGGGCACAAAGCTGGGGTGGCGTATCCGTGCGGAGCAGTCGTCAAAGACGGAAAACTGATTGTCTACTATGGTGGGGCCGATACCGTAGTGTGTGCAGCAGCAGCGCAGCTTGACACATTTTTATCAGACTTGAAGTCAGATAAAACAGTCGCGTTTGACGAGATGAGTCCGGTAAGAATTGATTAACTATGATTATCTTGAATCGATTTGCAAACAATCCGATATTGACTCCAGACAGGAACGAGGCGTGGCAAAAAGAAGCTGTTTTCAACGGCAGTGTGGTATTTGACGGTCAGGAATACCATATGCTGTTTCGGGCCCAAAGTAGTACCCAAGACATTAAAGGTCAACAGATAGAATTGTCGACGATTGGTCACACAGTGAGTCAAAATCGGGTGGAATTTGGTAAATCTACTCAATTAATTACGCCCCATTTCGATTGGGAAGCATTTGGCTGCGAAGATCCGCGGGTGACCCGGATCGATGACAAATATTATATTTTTTACACGGCCCTTTCCCGGTTTCCACCTGACCCTTCAGCCATAAAAGTTGCCGTAGCCGTAAGCCAAGATCTGGTTTCAATCAAGGAAAGACATCTGGTGACGCCATTTAACGCAAAGGCCATGGCTCTGTTTCCCCGCCGGATTAACGGCAAGTTAACGGCGCTTTTGACAGCACATACTGACATGCCGCCAGCAAAAATTTGTATTGCCCAGTTTGAGAAACCTGAGCAGATGTGGGATCCCAGATTTTGGGAGGCCTGGTACGCGGATCTGGATTTGCACTCACTGCCGCTACTTCGATCAGCTCACGATCATATCGAAGTTGGCGCGGTTCCGGTTGAAACTAAGATGGGTTGGCTGGTGCTGTACTGTTACATTCGTAACTACCAGACCGGAAATAAAATATTTGGCATTGAAGCGCTACTTCTTGATTTAGAGGATCCATTTCAGGTAATCGGGAAGACTCAGGAGCCGCTACTTACTCCGGAAACCGAGTATGAGCGTTTTGGCAAAATTCCTGATGTGATTTTCCCCTCAGGAGCGCTTATTCATAATAGTGACCTCGGTGTTTATTACGGAGCGGCAGACACCAGCGTTTGTTTAGCTACGGTCAACCTTGACCGGTTACTAAGTACAATGACTCCGCATGCCCATAGCCATACATTTGGCCGGGTAAGCACAGTGCAGCGTTATGCCGGAAATCCGATCATTGCGCCAATTCTCGAACATACTTGGGAGGATCGTTATACGTTTAATCCCGCGGCAATCCTCCTTAACAAGCGGGTTCACATTCTGTATCGGGCCATGGGGAAACATAATACCTCGGTTCTGGGTTATGCGTCGAGCCCAGACGGGATTCATATTGATGAACGATTAAAATCACCAGCCTATATGCCGCGGGAAGAGTTTGAGCGAAAACTCAAGCCCGGATATTCAGGTTGTGAGGATCCCCGGCTCACTCAATTGGGAGACACCTTGTATATGTGCTATACCGCCTATGATGGAGTAAATCCGACCCGAGTCACCTTAACTTCGATTAAACTCACTGATTTTATAAAACACGTCTGGAACTGGACGCGGCCGGAACTTATCTCGCCGCCGGGCATGAATGACAAAAATGCCTGTTTGTTTCCGGAAAAAGTAAAAGGTAAATATGTTTTTTTCCACCGCTTACACCACTCCATCTGGATTGATTTTGTTGACGATTTAAATTATGGTAACGGAAAGTGGTTAAATGGTGAGGCGATCCTTAAACCAATGCCAAATACCTGGTACAGTGAAAAAATCGGCATCGGACCGCCGCCAATCAAAACTCACGCCGGCTGGCTACTTATTTTGCACGGGCTGTCAAAGCAGGATCATCGGTACCGGTTGGGGGCAGCACTTTTAAATCAAGACGACCCGGCAATTGTGGAAGCCATGCTTGAGGATCCGATTCTTTCCCCGCATGCCGAGTACGAAAATAAAGGACTGCGTCCAGGCACGGTCTTTGCCTGCGGGGCAGTCATTTTGCAGGATAAGTTGCTGATTTATTATGGGGCGAGTGACGAAACAGTCTGTGTGGCTTCAATTAAACTGAACGATTTAATCAATAATTTGGTCGCGGTGCGGGCAGCCAAACGTTAACTTGAAAGATTAGTTTGGTTGTCGTCAATGATACTGAAAAACTCCGTCAATCACTTCATAGAAGTTAAATGGTTCTGGCCCGGATGAATAGTATGAATGGTCTTCAAGCAGCTGTAAGTCTTCGGGCGTCAGCTCTGTCAGAATAATGCGAAACAGATTGACCGGAGTGATCGTTTCATAGAGTTTATTTTTGACACTTTCAGGCGCATAGACGGCGAGAAAATTTCCCGTCCGTTCATGCTGGTTGGTTTTAGCCCCATCGTTCCAGTTGGTCATGGAGCCGGGTCCATGGTCAGATTGCAAAATTATGATCGGCGGCACAGTCGAGTTGTTTATTAGTTCAGGAATAATTCTTCGCATATTTACATTTACAAACCTGAGCTGATTGATATAGCCTTGCCGATATTCATCAAGAGTGCCTTTAAAGCTGTTGCCATCGTTGAGGTTAAATGTTTTACCTTTATTGGTGACTTCGCCGTTTGGCCCGAAAATAAACGGCGGATGGGGTTGTAATATATGGATAAAAGTGAACGTCGGTTGCGGCATCTTCGGAACTTCCCGTATTTTTTCCAGATTAAAATAAAAGCGGTTGCGGGCTACTCTGCTTAAATCCAGATTAAGCATGATTCCGAAGCGACGCAGCAGTGTGTTATTGAGCGTCCGGTATTCAAAGTAATTTAAATCCCCGTATTGATAGTAGTAAGTGTCGGCATTGGGATTGTTTTCAGTGGGTTCATATCCGGAAGCAAACGAAACAAACTCATACCCATTTTTTTTAAGTGTCTGCATGACGCGGTTATTGACAATAAGGGGGCGAAGTTGAGCTGCATCGCCAATGGCTGGCCCAGCCTTTTCCAGTAGCGGTGGAATGTATTCCATATTGAGCGAAGACGCGAGTGAAAGAAATGTTTGGACATAATTTGAAACGTTTTTTTTGGGAACATAAAACCCCTGGTTGCGTAAAAAGTTTATAAATTCGCTATTGTCATAGTCAAAATATTCCTGAAGTACATCTTTGCGGCCATAGCCGTCAAGAATAATATAATAGACATCAAGTTGCGGGCCGGTACTCAGCGTGGTTCCGGTACGAGTAGCTTCGATGGAGCGGATTTTGCGCGGTAAATTTTTAGCTAGACTTATGACATTAATCCCGATAAGCAGTAAAAAAATGAAAACGAGATATGAGGAAAACTTATAGAACCGTCGGCGTAAAGTATAAATCCGGTAGCTTAAATATGCAGTAAGCAGGAAAACTACCGGCATTAACAGTTTGTGTTTACCGATAATAAACGATTCAGTTATGGGAATATAGAGTTCCGGTAACACTTGTCTCACATGAAAGTACGAAAAGAAGACGATAGCTACTAGTAATGTGAAAAGTCCGGCTTTTTGCGTCGAGCGGAATAAAAAACGGGCGAGTAAAAATACCAGCGCTGTTCCGACCTCAATAACTGCGAAAGTTCTGAGCGTATCGGTGACAATGAGTTCGCGGATATTTTGGCTAAACAAAATCAGCGGCGGCAGTAAGACAAATAAAAACGGGTGCAGACAGGATAATTTTTTCAGATATTTTAGTTTCATACGAGCCGGCGCATGGCAAATAAGCTTCTGCCGTTATTACCCAGACTTATTTTTTTAGTCACTCTAAAATATTTTCCAAACGAAGTAATAAATTTTTCTTCAGAATACTCATTAAATATATCACGGCGAAAGGCGAGTAACCGCTTGACCTGGGAGTCGGTCTTGGGGATAAATTCGATCAGCAAGTGGCGAGCAATCTTACTGAAAAAGCGAGCCAGTTGCGTGAATGTAATATTATTGCCAATCGCCAAATGGTGCATGAGGGCCAAAGCCAGTACCAGGTCAGCCGGTCCGCGCTCAAGCAAAGATTTTCGTTCCTGACTTTCCCAGCCCAGCGCCGGACTGGGATTCGTCAGATCAATCCATAACGGCAAAATTTTGGTTTGTGGCTCGTGCATAAAAATTGAATCGCTACAATCATGATCGCTATCCATAGCTATCACATAGTCGGCAAACTGAGTCGCATGTCGGGAATATACGCCGGTATTTGCGCCCAGATCCCACACCAGTTTGGGTTTAAGTTGACGACAGATTGTAATAACAAAATTCATCTTTAGTTTTTGTTCAGTCATTGAGTAAGTATTATCGACATAGTATGAATTCCAGTGGGATGAAGTACTCGCAACCTTTAACGATTTAACCAGTTGTTCAAGCGTTTCCGTAAGTCCCACGAGCGCTTTTTTGCCAAAACGGCGATGTTTATTAGCTTCCATTTTGCGGTTAACTTGCTGTTTTTGAAATCGGGCGTGGAGATGTAAATGTAAAAGTATTGGGAAGTTTAAATAGGAATTTATGGGTAATAAGCGACTTGCCAGTTCCAGCGGTATACCCTCGTGGTAAAAGATGAATAACCGGTTGAGCCCAACATCGACCCGACTCATTAGGGCAAGCGGAGCGAGGAAATGTTCACAAAACTGGCGATACGCCACCCACGGCTGATATTGCGCAAGTTCTTCAAATGAAAGCGTGTCAATAAAACGCGGCTGGTTGCCTAAAAATTGAATATTGTATGCTGAAGCGTCCTTAAGCGACATATCAAACTCAAGCGCCTGTTTTTGGACTGCCAAAGTGGTCAGCGCGGCAGACCTCAATTGGTTAAATGTCCATTCGTAAGGGTAGGTGATAAACGGTATGGGTTGCGGTTTGATCTCGATGCCACTTGGTGTTTGCCTGGTTTCTTCATGCGGAATAAGAAGTTGTTGTTGGGTCAACTGTTGGTAAAGGCCTGACTGCAGCAATTTCCGGTACTGGGTAATGAATGAAGGTTGAATTTTTCTATATACCGTGCCCTGTTTTACATACACGAAACCGTCAGGATCCCGAAACGATGCCGGTTCCCGCTTAATCTTCATCTCGTTTGCGCATAACTTTCTTTTCGATGTATGATTTGATTTGTCGCCAGTACATTTTGACGGTTACGGAAGCAGTGAGCAGACCCGCGATCAGAAGTTGGAAGACATAACTTCCAGAGCCCGGATCAAGATACGCCAAAGCCGGCCTTACTGCCAATAAAAATAATCCGGTTAACCAGATGCAGAATAAAAACATAGGTAATTTTTTTATACTACCATATTTTGACAAAAGAAAAATCATTAGAATTTTTACGCACGAAATTTGAATAATTATCACATATTCCAGGCAACATAAAAAGTAATAAATCTTCAATCTGCCTGCTCATGGTAGCAGTATAATACTGCTGTAAGAATATGAAATCAGTATTAGCGTGGTTACTTTTAGTTACCTTCCTTAAAGGATTAGTGTGGATGTCGGTGGTACCGCTGTGGCATACTCCGGATGAACAAGCCCATTTTGCCCAAGTGCAAAATATGGCCGAGGGAGTAACCCCTGTATATGGACAGCCGACAACTTCCCTGGAAATTTATACGTCTGAACGGCTTCTACAAACCGCGAGAGATGACATGGGAAATAATAGCTATACCTATCACCCAGAATTTAACATTTCGTACACTTCGGGAACGAACGGTTTCTTTGAAGCAGAAATAAAGCAGATTCCAAAATCAGACAGAACAAAATTGGTCATCACAGAAACAACAGCATATCCGCCTTTCTACTATACATTAGCCAGTTTCGTATATCGATTCGTATATGGTGCAGATTTAATTAACCGTGTTTTCACAACCCGCATCGTCTCTATCCTACTTATGGTTATCGCTGTTTACTATACATACAAAATAGGCTCTTTTATTTTTCCACAAAACCCTACCTTTGCGACTTCTGGAGCAGTTTTGGTTTCATTTCACCCCATGTTTACTTTTACCATGACCGGAGTCAACAGTGATGTGCTGATGAATACGCTGTTTACGGTATTTATTTACTATTCACTTGTTTTTGCACTCGAACCATTCAAGGTAAGTACCATTTTGTTGTTGGGACTGACGTATCTGGCTGGAGTCCTTACTAAGCCGACTTTTCACATCGGGTTTTTACTCATTATTTTTGCAACTCTTGTTTTTATCAAAAAACATTTTCACGCACTTCAGAGTTGGAAGAAATACAGTGGTGCAATTTTGCTATTAGCATTACTGGTTATTATGGCGAGTCTTTATGCAATGCGCATCCGAATTGCTGAAACATTTAATACCCGTTCATTTACACTGATTCCCGAAGTCTCTTTTGAAAATCAAGCTCAACCTGACTTGACGTTTGCTTCCCATCTAAAATGGACATTACAACATACAGTTAGAGAAGTTTTACCATGGTACTGGGGAGTATTTAAGTGGTTGGGAGTAACACTGCCAAGATGGTCTAACCGACTTATTAACCGAGTAATTATTGTTGCAGGCATTGGTTTAATCATGTATGTGATCAAGCTCATGAGAATGAAACGTTTAAGTAAGAGCGATTGGGCAATTCTCTTGCTTGCATTTACAGCAAGTTCTTATTTCTTTGCTTTAACTGTTTGGGATTGGTTGTTTACTCGTTCAAATGGGTACTCGTTTGGAATGCAAGGCCGTTACTTATTTCCGCAAATTGCAGCTCATATGCTCTTGCTCCTCATAGGCCTTTTACAGTTCATACCGCAGAAAAGGCAAGCTCTGCGCTATTTTTTGGTTTTAATCGTAACAGGCGGAATGATCGGCTTAAACTTCGTAGCACTGCAAACTATAATTCAAATTTATTATCCCAACACAAATCTTTCAACGCTTATTTTACAAGTGAGCCAATACAAGCCGTGGTTTTTAAAGGGATTTTTCTTACTCGGAATTTGGAGCGCTTATTTACTATGTTTAGCCATTTTCTTGCTGCAGCTTTCGAAATGGGGTAAAGTACAAATACTCAAGCCGCAAAAGTCATTAAGTATTTGACTGTAACAATTCTCTATAGAACTTTGAAAATTGTTTAGCTGTTTGCACCCACGAATACTTGATAACTTCACGTGTCTCCGCTTGACTCATTTTTTGGCGTTTATTTGTCTCAGTCAGCAACTGATACATGGCATTGCTTAGAGCTTCCGTCTTACCCACCGGTACAACCAGACCGCTTCGGTCGTGTGTTACCGGTGAATCGACGGCATCGGTGGTGACCACAGGAAGTCCTACTGCCATAGCTTCCAGAATGACTGAAGGATAGGCATCGCTATAAGAAGGTAGGCAGAATATTGTGTGGTTATCGTAAAGCTTCCATTTATATTGATAGTGTTTGCTGCCTTCGTAAGTCACATTTAATCGATGGATTTTGATAAAGGCAAGCATTTGCTGGACTAAAGACTCGGGTCCAGTTCCTACAATTGTTAGCTTCACGTGAGGAAGCTTCTTCTGAAGTAGCCTCATTGCTTCTAAGAGATCAAAAATACCCTTGCCATACAAGATTGAGCCGATAAACAAAATTTTATCATTTGGTCGTTTGAGGTTTCTTGGATCTAGTACTGCATGAGGTAAATCAACACCTTTTTGGATGTATGCAACAGATGTTGTTCGCCCAAACTGCCGACGTGCCTTCTGAAAGCCTTTTTCATGCATGAGCGCAAATAGCGCACCTCTTTTGGCCATCTGTGGTAGTGTCATGGCGCCAAAAAGGTAAGATAAACACAAGTACAATAAGTTCCAACCCATCAGCCAGAATTTGTTTAAGACTGTATCGGGAATACCCCAGTCTAATCGTTTGGCAGCCAAATCTTTTTTTTCGTTAGCATACGGCGCAAACAAATAACAGCTATAGAAGATCAGAGGAATACCTTTGAGCCAGGGATATAAAAGAGAGGCGCCGAACTGCATATATTGCACTATGTCAGGGTGAAATGCCCACAAAGTTCTCAGTTCGGCTAAAAATAATTTCAATCGAACCAAACCCCACTCCGCGCCGAAAGCTGAGTATGTTGGAGCAAAATAGTGCTTAATATTGCTTTTTCGTAAACTTAAACCAAACTCGAGTCTAAAGCGTGATTTGTGTTCGGGACGAACTTGCGAAGTCAATATGGCAACCTCAAGCCTCTCGTTTGTTAGTGCTAATGCTAGCTCATACGTGTCGCGCCATGCACCTGGATAAAAAAAATCGCCGCGGGTTGCGCCCGCGACCCATTTGGATATCAATAGTATTTTCATAATAATTATTCAACTGTTCTTAGGCCCCATCCATTTATAATTCGGACATCTTCCTATTGGAAGATGCGGCACAAAGGGCCGTAATCATAAACAACTGAGAACGTTATTTATGAACGAGCCCTTAGTTTATCACGGAAGAACCTGATCCCTCTTACAATTAATACAATTGGCTCAACTATAAATCCAAACTGCTTATTTAAAACTGGAAATTTTTCAATTGCGCGAATGATCCGTTTTGGAGAGATTGACTGATTTTGTAGTCCTGTATCAGTCAAAATATAATCTGCATCACGCGTATTAAAAAACTTTCGTCTGTCTCCTACCAACTTCCAATTGCGGTCCCGCTCTTGCTTGAATCTAACTGCAGCATTCCCATGAGCGTGATCAGATTCATGATTTTGGTGGATGGCAGTTATGGTTTTGGAGGCGTCAATTACTGGTATATCTAAGGCGCGGGCTTTATACACCATCCAATTATCCCAAGCTGTTCTGCCAACTGCAAACGGTAGCATACGAAAATCAACAGTTTTAGGAAAAATAAAATAGTCTAGAGCACCATATTTGTAGAGTTGACTTTCAGTTTGGAACCTTTCTAGCAATTTTGCTTTCCAAGATTTATTAAAAACGGACTTCTTTTCGATGTCTAAATTATATCTTCTGCCAATAAGTAAATATTGAGGTAGTGAAATAAGTTTTAAACTAGTAATTAAATCAGCAAGGTAAATCATATCACTATTGGTATACATAAGCGTTTGATAGCGGGCAAATTTACGAGCTGTATTAAAAATATCATGAAGTAATGGAGCGCCAAACTCAGTTTTTGCGACAGTGCCTATATAATCAACGTGGTAATCTTTGGCAATCCTTTTTGTGCCAGGTTCATCGCCAAAAAGAATGATTTGGATGCGTGGATGGAGAAGTTGCCAACTTTTAAGTGCGTTTAATTGAACTTGTTGATATTTTCCCGTAAATGACCTGGGTACAGTAAACAAAGTCAACATAAGGTGCGCTTCCCGTCAGCATTTGGCACTCAATGAATGGAGGTTTAACTTGATTTCCCCAAATAAATAACAGTGGCAGATTTCGGCAATTTCTCAATTGGTAAAATCCGCCAACTGTCTATGATAATAGTATTATTGACCTTTTTTATCAATCCTCGTGTAATCTGAGACACATATTCTTTGGTTCTTGTCGTCACTATAATCAAATCTGCTTGCTGCACCAGTTCCTCAACTGTTTGACACAACTCAATTTTCTTATCAATGTGAATGCGACCAACTAATTTAATTAAGGGCAGATTATAAGCTTTGATGCTGTAATTCTTTTTTATTAAGGCCTGGG
This sequence comes from Patescibacteria group bacterium, assembly GCA_003524845.1. Taxonomy (GTDB): domain Bacteria; phylum Patescibacteriota; class Microgenomatia; order UBA10105; family UBA10105; genus UBA10118. Next base: position 139 of record DQGR01000085.1, on the reverse strand, counting down.
CGATTTTTAGACCCGACGCTTCATCTAAAACAGAGGTATTCTCTTTATAGGTCAAACCGATGATGCCGACTGTAGCTGAAGGTATCAAGTAATGTTCGATTTTTTTGATTACAAAGTGCAAATGAGATCTATTTATGCG
>DQGR01000103.1 GCA_003524845.1 Patescibacteria group bacterium | reverse complement strand
CTAAAAACAGATCTTGTTAAAATTCTTAACTCAAGTATACTCAAATACTATGTTAACCAAAGATGATCTTAATGCGATTCAAACGATTGTTCAAACAGAAGTCAGAAATGAGGTTGCAAAGGAAGTGGGGAGAGTGATTAGTAATGAGCTCAAAAAAGAGTTGAAACCAGTTAATAAACGACTCAAAAAGATTGAAAAAGACCTTTCGGTGACTATCAAATTTTTTGATCATGAACATTTACATTTACAAAAGCGAGTTGACCGGATCGAAGATCGTTTGCAACTTCCACCACTGCCTCAGTAATGCCTTTTTCTGCTACAATACCTCACANNTTTGAAAAACTGCCGGGAATTGGGCCGAAATCTGCGCAGCGCCTGACCTTTTATTTACTGCATGTGCCACAAGTGGAAATTGAGAAATTTGCCGAGGCGCTCACTAATCTTAAAAAAAATACGGTAGAGTGCTCGATCTGTTTTAATGTCAGTGAAACTAATCCTTGTTCAATTTGCGAGGATCAGACACGTGATGCCGGAATTATCTGTGTGGTTGAGCAGCCGATTGATATTTTATCACTGGAACGAACGGGAAAATACCGCGGTGTGTATCATGTATTGCATGGAGCCTTAAATCCACTTGCAAATATTGGGCCTGATGAAATCCGGCTGGCACAATTGTTAAAGCGAATTAAAAACCAGGAATCGGGAATTAGGGAAATAATTCTGGCGACCAACTTGTCGATGGAAGGCGAGTCAACGGCGATGTATATTCAGAAACAGCTATCAGCTATCAGCGATCAGCTTTCAGATGTAAATAAAATTCGCGTGACCCGGATAGCGCATGGATTGCCAATGGGCGCTGATCTTGAGTATGCGGATGAGATGACTCTGAGTCAGGCTTTGGAGGGAAGAAGAGAGTACTAAGATCGATTGTCATCCCGACCGACCTGCCTCGCCGTCAAGGCGGGAGTGGAGGGATCTTTCACAACAGCTCATGTCCAAGCAATATTTTGTGTATATACTTCGAAGTAAATCAGGAGTTTTATATATTGGAATTACCAGTAATTTAGTCAAAAGAATATGGGAACATAAACATAAAATAGTTGCTGGTTTTACGAAGAAATACAATGTAGATATACTCGTTTACTTTGAACTATATGCAAACCCCAACGAAGCAATAGCTCGAGAGAAACAATTAAAAAAATGGAGCAGGAAGAAAAAAATTATACTTATTGTGAAAAGTAATCCTAAGTTTGAGGAAGTGCAGCTTAACTAAATAAGGGTGAATGAGATCCCTCGATCCGCCAGCTGGCGGACTCGGGATGACATAAAAGTAATATTATATGATTACAGAAGATCAAGTCATGGCAAAAATTAAACCTATCCTTGACCCGGAACTCGGGATTTCAATTGTTGACCTTGGGCTTATCTACGGTGTGGATATTAGTGACGACAACGTCGTGACGGTGCGGATGACGTTGACTACCATTGGTTGCCCATTATTTTCCCTGATTGCCGAGCCGATTAAATCCAATATTAAAGAACTTTCGGATGTGAAAGATGTGGTGGTTGATTTATCGTTTGATCCGCCATGGAGTCCGGACAAAATGAGTGAGGAGGCAAAGATCCAGTTGGGATTTGCATAACTGGATAATTAAGAGTGAAATGCGTACAATATTCTTGTCATCCCGAACCCTGGCCTGGCGCTAGGGCAGGCTTGTTTCGGGATCCCATCAATTTTAGACGTTGTCCTGAATTAATTTCAGGATGTTGAAACAAGTTCAGCATGACAGAGAAATTCGTAATTTAAATTATTGACACATATGGCAGATGGAATTGGTAAAGCCGTCGGGCAGCAACTCGGCGAGCTGGGTAAACAAATCGTTAAAGACATAGCCAAAGTTCCGGGACAACTTACCGGATTTACTGATGTCGGAACTCAGGAAACTAAAGGCCAGGGTGCAGGCGCAAGTAAACAAAGTAGTCAACAAACTGCACCACCGAAAACTCCGACTGAAAATGTCAACCCTTTGGCTGCGCTTGAACAACAGGAACAAATTGAAAAGGCAAAAAAACTTGAGCGGGTCCGGCAGGAACTGGCAGCCCAGTTTAAAAGACCAGTAGGAGCTGAGAATCAGCCAAAAACCGCATTTGAACAACAAAAACTTGAGGATTTGGAAAAACAGAAACTGGAAATCAAAAAAATGCGGGAGCAAACCAAAGAATTACAACCGATGTCGAGTAAAGCTAAACGCGGCAATTTATTTGGCGTCCGAATTAAGCAACAAAAACGTTTCAGTGACGAACGCGCTAAGAATGTAGGCAGCGGATAACTCTGTTGGTTTGTATTCAGTAGTCGTATCCATCGACGTTTTTCGACACATAACCCTCATCAATCAGACGTTGTAACAATAGGTAGCTAAAGATGACCGAACCGGTACGATTGAGATGGTCGGAATTACTGAAAAGCTTGGTATTCTGGGTAAGTTGTACATTTGCAGAAAGATCAAAAAGGGGAGCACCGCGCAGATTTGTTTTTGCCAGATTGTCATACACATAGGTTTGCATATAGTTGGGTTCCAGGCCATCGAGTAATGCCTGACTCACCGGAATCGTGATTAGTACCGGTCGCCATTTCTTTTGCAGGCAATACGCAATCAGTTTTTCCAGGTCTTTTCGGTTGACTGCGAAATACTGGTTGCCGAAACCTCCACTGAAGTACCATTTATTAAACATAAAATTCACGCTTTCGATCAGCTGGCTGGATGATGTAGTAGGTAAAGATGTCAACTCGATTTGTATTCCACGTACGTTAAAAGTATAATCTATAGTAACCGCACCAGATACAGTGTCTGCTTTTTTAGTAGTGACATTTTGTGGGCTGTTGGTAAGCGGGGCTGATTCTTCGGTATCACTCTTTTGGGTAACCCACTGATCGGCAAATGAAGTTAAGGCTTTTTCTGCCATTTCGTTGGCATACTTTTCCCGCCATAAGAAGCCGGCGCGGAAAAACGGAACAATTTGGTTTTGAAGATAGTCCTCAATTTTAAGATTCGGAATTACAAATGGACTCAGCCGGTTATTATAGTAATTATATTGCAGACTATTTTCCTGGTCTGCTTTCTCCTGGGAAAATGAAATGGGGGAAATGGTAATAATGATGAGTGCCCCCTCCTTAATTTGTCGGGAATACATTTTCAAGCTGGCTAGGTCGTAATCAAACGACTGGGCCACGCTCGAAAGTGCCAATGATTTGAGTTTAAAACGTTCAAACGTGATGCCATCCTCGGCATGTGAATTACCGAGTTTGACGATTTAGAATTTTTCCTTAATTTCAGGCAGAATGAAAATATTTCGGGGAAATTCATATCGTAATTTATACGCATGCCTATACAAAGAGTCAATTCCGAGTGAGAGTACTGTGACAAATAAAAGTATCAGGCTGATTTTAGCAAATAATTTAAACATGGTTATGGTTAAAATCGGACATAAATAAATTCCTTTATACTAACACTTCTTAAGTGAACGATCATCAGTACTACTATGGTATACACCGAGAGTCGAACGAGTAAAGGTTGTTTGCCCAACCATAGGGAGAACGATGTCCGGTTTTGCAGTACTTCAACAGCTATCACAATCAGTAATAGTCCGGACGTAATGATTATTTCCCAGCTGTTATAAATAAAGACCTGGTTTAGGCTCGCCACGAGGTACGCTGGCGAAATGAAATTCCGCATCCCAACCAGCGCCTGCCGTAACACGTACAGTGCATCTGGGATAGTTGGGGCGCGAAAGAAAATCCAGAAAATACTGATGACTAGATATGTATAGGCGATCTTAATAAAATGAGGCACCGGCAGCTTCCGCCGGGTAATTCTGTTTGCGATGCGCTCAAGCTATATCCATGCCCCATGCAGAAGTCCCCACACCACGAAATTCCAGCCTGCCCCATGCCACAAACCGCTGATGAGAAAGACAATCAGGATGTTGCTCATTATTTTTAATACTGCGCCCCGATTCCCGCCGAGCGGAATATAGATATAATCCTTAAGCCAATTGGAGAAGGAGATATGCCAGCGGCGCCAAAAATCCCGCACCGACGTGGCCAGATAAGGGGTATTAAAATTTTCAAGCAAATCAATCCCCAGCATGCGGGCTATTCCGCGTGCCATATCGGTATAGCCGGAAAAGTCGGCGTATATCTGCCAAGTATAGAAAAACATCGTGATAATGAGGCTAAAACCTTTGTACTGCGGTAACGCATCAAAAACCCGATCGACCACCAGGCCTAAATTATCCGCAATCACCAGTTTTTTAAATAAACCAAACGTAAACAGTTTTACGCCACTCGTAGCTTTAGCATAATCAAAACTGCGCAGTTTCTTTAATTGGGGTAATAGGTGTCCGCCGCGCTCGATCGGACCTGCCGTAAGTTGCGGAAAAAAACACAAAAATAAGGCAAATATTCCAAAGTGCCGTTCAGGTTTTAGTTTGCCTTGATACACATCAAACAAATACCCGATCACCTGCAGGGTGTAAAAAGAAATACCAAGAGGAAGTAACAACTTAAATTGCGGCAGCTGGATTTGCCAATGTGCAAGTTGCAAAATGCCGTTCAGGTTAAAGCTGAAAAAATCAAAATACTTGAAGAAAAACAATGCGCTGATATTAAAAAGTAACGCCGAGAGCAGAAACCGTTTTTTGTGACGCTTTGATTTATAAATTGAAGTTCCAGCGAAGAAATTTACTACCGTGGTTAGAATAATCAACCCCAGATACGCCGGTTTCCAAGAAGCATAAAAATAATAACCGGTAAAGAGTAACCATACATACCCATTGGATTTTTTTCGGCAGTTTCCAATAGATAACAAAAACAAATACAAAAAAAACCAGGAATGGAAAAGTATTTAAAAACATTTACGTCTGTACAATTCGTTTATACGCAAACCGGTATAAGGTTTCCTTAGTTTATGCAGATATTGTCACAGTATAGATCAATAATGAAAAATCTGCTTTGCGTATAGTTACGGCGATATTCGGTAATCCGGGTGGCGTCTGATGTATAATAATACCCAGGTAAATGACCCGCTTATTTTTATGCTGAAACTTTACAACACGCTTTCCCGGCAAATTGAAGATTTTATTCCGTTAACCGATAAAAAAGTCGGCATGTATGCCTGCGGGCCCACGGTCTACGATTACCCGCACATCGGACACATTCGCCGGTATGTGATGGATGATGTGCTGGTGCGGTTACTGCGTTATCTAGGTTTTACAGTTAACCACGTGATGAATATTACTGACGTGGGCCATCTGGTTTCAGATAGTGATACGGGTGAGGATAAACTGGAAAAGGGCGCGCGCCGCGAAAACAAAACTGCCTGGGAAGTGGCCAAATTTTACGAAACCGAATTTTTCAAAACCATGGATGCAATGGGAATTGAGCGCCCTACAATTATCTGTCGAGCAACAGAACATATACAAGAACAGATCGAACTGGTTAGAAAACTTGAAGCCAAAGGCTTTACTTACCAAATAGCTGACGGCGTATATTTTGACTCAACTAAACTTTCTGATTACGGAAAATTAGCTAGACTGGATATTAAAAACTTACAGGCCGGCGCGCGCGTTGAACCGGTTCCGGGCAAAAAACATCCGACTGATTTTGCGTTGTGGAAGTTTAGTTCATCGCCGTTAACTAATATTAATGGACTGGATATTCCTGTTAGGCAAATGCAATGGTATTTTGAAGGACCACTTAAAACCCAATTGGTAGATCGGAATAATTGGATTCAATTAAAACAGGATGAGAACAGAAAAGATTCATGGTTTACTACTGTTGGTTTTCCTGGTTGGCACATAGAATGCTCTGCTATGAGTATGAAATATTTAGGCGAATCGTTTGACTTGCATACCGGCGGCATTGACCATATTCCGGTCCACCACACCAATGAAATTGCCCAGTCAGAAGCGGCAACCGGAAAACAATATGTGAAATACTGGGCACATCACAATTTTTTACTGGTTGATCTGCAAAAAATGAGTAAATCTCTCGGTAATTTTTATACGATTGATGATGTTATGAAAAAAAGATTTACACCCGCAGCCCTTCGTTATTTATTCCTACAAACCAACTACCGGCAGGAAAGTAATTTTACCTGGGAGGCGCTTTCTGCTGGCCAAACCGCGCTTAATGAATTAACCAAGCAGGTAACAGTAATTAAACAACAAAAGGAAGCTGGTGAACGCGCGACCATGTCACCTGAAAAACTGCAACAGCTGGATGACTTGCGGAACCGTTTTACAGCAGCATTAGAGAACGATCTCAACACACCGCAGGCGGTTTCCGTCATTTGGGAACTAGTTAAAAGCAATCTTCCGGCTCAGGATAAATATGATTTACTGATGACGATAGATAGTTTACTCGGAATTGGTCTTAATCAAGTAAGCGGGGAGGCAGTTGTTGTGCCACCGGAAATCCAGGAACTGGCAAAACAGCGAGAAACGTTGCGCCAACAAAAACAATTTGCCAAAGCAGACCAAGTGAGAGAAAAAATTGAAGCAAAAAGGTGGATGGTAGAGGATCTACCCGGGGGATTTGCAGTTAAAAGAAAAATTTAACCTGATTTATTCTTTTTATCCAGAAACTGGTGTAACCCTTCTACTGCGCGTAGAATTTCAAGCGGCACTGCAAAAACAACGGTGTTTGATTGATCAGATGAAATATCATTAATAGAACTCATTTCAAAACT
>DQGR01000055.1 GCA_003524845.1 Patescibacteria group bacterium | reverse complement strand
CTCATTAAACAACCCGGCATGGCGGAAACCATCGGCAAAATGAAAGCCATCAAAGAACAGATTAAGGAAAACGAAGAATCACTCGCTAATGAACTGATGGAGTACTACCGGACAGCCGGGGTCACAGAAATTGAAGACGAAAACGGTCAGGTGCAGGAATTTGTGATTTCTATTCGCCTTAAACCAAAAGTAAATACCGGATAAGCAACTTTAATTCCCCCACTCTTTCACAACCCAGCCAAAGTCCAGGGAGTTATTTTTGGAATCCTGGTTGGTGTCACAGGAGGAAGTACCACAAAGATTGGTTAACCAGTTCGTGAGTAATAACTTTCCATCGAGACTATTGACTGTTCCATCATGGTTAAAGTCTGAGATTAAGGAAGGGGTGGGACTTGGGAAAGCCGAAGGAAGTGGAGATACCGAAGGAGCTGCTTCACAACTAACCTGTTGGCCAGTTTGTACGTTTACCCAACAAGTCTGGCCAAAAGATTCAATGTTAGAAACGAGCGACTCAAGCCAATATGAATCGCCGATTCCTAATGGAGCAGAACGCAAGTATTCTGTAAGTTTGTTGGGAGATTCTTTTTGGATCCAGCGTTTATATGGAAATAGTAAGCCGAAAATTTCAGGGGTCACACCTACCGATTCGTCGCCAGTCCAACGCGCTCCGTATGGTGCCTGGTGCAACCACCAAACAGGGTAGCGACTTTCAAACTGACTCAACCGATTTTGGATTTCTGTTTTTAAGTTGCTGTTGTTGTTAATGTAACGTACCACTTCAGGCGAAACTTCCAAAAACATCCAGGGTTGCCCCGGGAACGAGCCGGCGTTTCTCGTCGTATAGAAGTAAGTAAAATAAGTAGCTTGCGCCCGGGTTTCAATCGTCGCAGGCGTAAGTGCTGTATTAAACTGGGCATTTGCGTCAGTTTCAACGGTTGCACGCATGACGGTGTCATTAAATTGTTGAGTAAGTCTCGCCATCCCGACGAATCCACTCAACTGCCCATATAAAATACCGTTACCACTTTTATTATTATTGTAATATGTCTTAATCTGAGTCCAGTACTGCTGTATTGTGGCCCAGTCACCAGTACGATCACCATAAAGCCAAAAGCCATAGATCACATGTAACGTGGGGATCGTGTTGCTACTTGGATAGCGAGGAAATCTACCGTCAGTTATCTGATATCCATGAAGCCGCCGTTCTACTCCTTGACCGTTGTTCTTTGTAGTACCCGAAGCCCACGGCGCTTCTGCCCCAGAAGCAAGCATGGCTTGAACATATGTTTTTAACTGCTGCTGCTGTGCAACGGTAAGATATGGATACGCGTATGCGAGAGTAGTAATAATTCTTCCTTTTTCCAGATAAATCCAAAGACCTTCTAAATTCCATATATCTCCGTAATTCATGCGCAGAGGTGCCAGTGAGCCTTTTGCAAGAATTTTATCAGCTTCGTTTCTCAATATCTGAACCTGAGTTGTAACTAGATTTTGATTTAAATTGACTGTAGTAGGCTTTTCCCATAAGTAGGTTGTGGACTGGGCCAACGTCGCTTGTGGGAAACCAAGAAAAAGGGCGCAGCTTAAGAGACCAATTAACCAAGAAATTCGTTTCATACTAATAGCTTTCCATGACAGTTACCGCAAATCGCTCAGTAAAAATCAGCCTATTGGGAAGAATAACCGGTCCCACATGCCCTCCGGTAAGTTGTCTACCGGAAGTAGGTGTTGAAAGTGTGGGAGATCCGGTGAGCGATCCTTGCGCATAATTAAGCGGTGATGCCCAACCTCCACCATCACGATAGCGGTATTCTGCAGAAATAGAGTAGCCGGTTAAACTGGATAGGCTGGCTGCTCTAGTACCTCTAAATTGCTGCCGCAGATAAATAGTGTTGTTTCCACTCACAGTCATGCCATAAGTATTATCTGTCTCAGTAGCTGTAATAAATTGACTGTTACCCTTGCCGGGAAACTGAATTGGTGTACCAGTATTCAAGTCAAAGGTTGCAATGTCCATATCCTGTCCACTTCTGCAACCAAAACTGCAGCCGGAAATAGTGGCGAAGTAGGTTGACCACCAGGTAGTGGGCTGATTTTGTTGTGTCAAAACTGGAACATCTCCCGGAATACCTACCCCGCCAACCGGACCATTGGGAATAGTATAGTCAAGCGATAAGTCTGAGGTATCGAGTGCAAAAAGGTGTTGAAATCTTTTGCCTGTCCCATCCAACCAGTTTTTTAATTTTATTTGCTCAGCTGCGAAATCGGCATCAGTACCATCAATGACACCATCCAAAAAATACTCGCTCCCAATGGCAGGCGCCGGTACGGTCCGAAAAATTACCCGATTACTCACCACCAGCGGCCAAACGCCTCTTAGACTTTGTCCAATCATTCTTGGGCTTTTTGCCAGCTGGACTCCAGTGATTGCATCAAATGCAAAGGCAAACATTTCGTCATTAGCCACAAAAATCCGGTTTTGGTCGGCAGTAATTCCTCCCTGGATAATGGCACCGGTGTCAGCCTGCCATTTGATGGCACCATTGACATCTATTGCGAACACTTTTCCGGCGTGATTGGCTACATAAATCGTATTGTTGTAAAGAAGCGGCGCCTGGGTAATCGCATTACCGGTATCAACTTGCCACAGTTTATCACCGGTATTTATATTCCAGGCAGTCACATAGCCAGGCAAAGAGGGAAATATCACTATAGAGTCGGTTGCTACTCCGGGCCAGGCAGTACCTCCAGGGTTATCCGCTTCCCAAAGCGTAGTTCCATCATCCAAGTTGAGCGCCCATACCTTATTTAAAGTATGATCACCGATAAAAATTTTATTATTAACAACAAGCGGCTGCATAGTTTGAGCGAAACCGAAAGGCACTGAAACGGGCATTTCCAGGTTATGCCCTTCATACGAAGCTAAATCATCATCCCAAGTGGCAACTCCTGGTTTTGAGTCTCTATTTCGAAGAATCCAGTTGGAACCAAACCAGATCCAGCGGGCACGTAGCCTCGTTCCAACTGTTGTTGAAGTCCTTCCGGTGCGCTGTGCATCATGCTGTAGTTGTGGCCAATCTGTTGAGCTGGTTTGGGCTGCAACCGGCACCGGAGACGGAAATATAAAAGCGGAATGATTTTTAATAAATAAACCGAGTCCGGCAATAATGAAAAGTATAAAAAAAGTTCTAATGCTGCGGCGCATATTATCACTATGCAATAAAAAGATGATTAAATCAAGGAGTTTTTCGATTCAGTTTCGTTTTTCGATTCAGAAATAAAAGTCATCTCTGATTTTTCTCGGCTTCCTATTTGCAAAGGGTCTAGATAACTTTACAAAGGATTTTTCCTAAAGCTCTTTAACAAATCGATATACATATTTTCTCGTGTGTTCCATCGGTATTCTGATTCTTTTAAGTGTAACAGAAACTTTGATTTATGAATGCCGTTAAATTTCATAAGTCTTCGTTTGGTAAATGGCCAGAAACTTTCAATACCGTTTACATGGTTTTTACCTCTGGCAAACTCGTTCTCTTGATGGTGAATACGATAGTGTTTGTATCCTAACGTAATTAATCCATCATATGCTCGCCATCCATCAGTATATACATGCGCCTTGGCTAACACTTTACCTTTAATGATGGGCATGAGCTCAGATCGAGAACAGTTTTCAATAATAGTTACTAATACTTTACCGTTTCGTTTAAGAATACCAAGAACAGGAACTTCGCCAGTTGCTCCTCTCCCGCGTTTTCCTCTCACTCGTCTGGCTCCAAAATATGATTCGTCAATTTCAACTGTACCATTCACTTTCTTACGTTGTGTCGTAAGTGATACAATTCGTTTACGAAACAAGGCAAACAAGTGATTGAGGGTAGTTCTTGATATACCACTAACTATGCTTGTTTGTGTCGCATCAAAATCAGACGAGAAGCATCGAAGGATTTTTCGAAATGTTCTCTCCGAAATATGTGACTTATGATAATATTTATTTTTCATTGTCTAGATAACCCATCTTAGCAACTATTGACTGCTAAAGTTATCTAGACCCTTGCAAATTATCGTTTCAATTTCTTTTTGCGGGTTATGATTTTACCTAACGATGTATTGCTTTTACCAGAAGCGTCCTCATCAGGCAGGGTCATAATCCCTAAAAACAAGACAGCCACAATAATCGGAATCGTAATTAATAGAAATGCTGGCATAAGTCCCTCCTTATCACTAACGGTTATACTTCAATTACCACGGGTACGATGAGTGGTTTGCGCCCGGTTTCTTTAAATAGGAATCTGGACACTTCTTCTTCGATATTTCTTCTGATAAAATGCCAGTCAAAAATTTTGCCTTTTTTGAGCCGGAGATGCCGGTTGACGATCTGCTTCATTTCTGCAACGATCGCTCCTGAATCCTTCATATACACAAAACCCCGTGAGACAATATCAGGCTCACCGCGCACGCGGTTAATACTTTTCTCAACCGGAACCATGATAACGACAATGCCTTCACTTGCCAGAGTCCGGCGATCACGCAGCACAATCGCTCCCACATCACCCACACCTAATCCATCAAGCATAATTTGTTCAGTCTCAATCCGTTCAACCACGCGCGGCCGGTGAGTCGCGGAAAATTCGAGCACTTCACCTTCGCCCGGAATGAGCACACTACTGCGGTCGTGGCCCATTTCCACCGCCAGTTTCTGGTATGCCACCATGTGCCGGTAGGTTCCCCCAATTGGCAACATAAACTTGGGCTTGGTAAGCGATAACATGAGTCGTAAATCCTGCTGACTGCCGTGTCCGGANNGGACACTCGAGCCCCTCCCTGAGTGAGCGCGTCAACCAGCTCATGCACCGCATTTTCATTACCGGGAATTGGGTCAGCCGAAAGAATGACCGTATCTGCGTCTCGGAGTTTCACAAATTTGTGTTCGCCCCGGGCAATACGCGCCAGGGCCGAATCAGTCTGTCCCTGGCTGCCGGCAACGATGATGAATAATAAATTGTCAGGTAAGCGCAGAATCTGTTTATCATGAACGATTGCTGATTCAGGAATTGACAAATACCCGAGCCGGCGTGCCACTTCCGAATTCTGATCCATGCTGCGGCCGACAAAGGCAATNNTGAATCCGGGAAATATTGGATGATTGCGTGGCAAACAGTAATTTGCCGCCACATTTCCTGACTTCACTTTCTATGGTTTCTTCGATAATTCGCTCTGAAAGTGTGTAACCACTCCGTTCGCTGCCCAAAGAATCTGAGAGTAAACACAAAACGCCTTTTTCGCCGGCGGCGGCAATTTTCCCGAGCTCCGAGGGGAAGTTGTCAGGCGGCGTCAAATCAAATTTAAAATCACTGCCGTGGTAAAAAATTCCGATTGGAGTTTCAATCACAAAATTGGCCGCATCCGGAATTGAGTGCGTCACATGCACCGGAGTAATTTTAAATGGACCAATCGTCAACGTCCCGGTAAACGGTAAAACGCTGATTTTGCTACCAATGCCAAATTCGCGGATTTTTGCCTCGGCAAAACCGGCAGTGAGCTTGGTAGCGTAAATCGGAAATGAGGGCAGTTTTGGCAAAACATACGGAAGTGCGCCAATATGATCATCGTGCCCGTGAGTCAGGATAAACGCCCGGATTTTATCTTTTTTGTTGAGTAAGTAACTCGCATCCGGAATCACCAGGTCTACTCCGTACATGGTTTCATCCGGAAACCCGATACCACAATCTACGAGCAAAATATCAACGAGTTGCCCATCAAGGCGGTACTCATACACATACATGTT
>DQGR01000032.1 GCA_003524845.1 Patescibacteria group bacterium | reverse complement strand
CAGATTACAACGAAGGCGAATATCAGGAAAAAGATCATAAAAACGCAAATATTAGTGAGCTCGAACCGGTTGATATTAGTAAATACAACGGCCCGGGCCAAAAAGCCGGCAACCAGGTTATGCTCGATGCTTTGAGAGTTAAATACGTTGATTATATTTGGCGAAACTCACACCTGCCGGAAGCTTCAGACGAATTCACAAATACTAACGGCGATAACCCCAGAAGCATTTATGAAATGCACCATGACTTTGGAGAACAGTTACCGGATTTAGATCCCAATACTTCTAACCCAACTCCTCCAAGTTATGGAGGGAACAAAAACGACTGGCAGAACAAATGGGGCCAATATTGGTCAAAAATCCCAACATCCTACAGTGAATACTACAAAGCTTATATTCAGTTTCGCGCACAACACAAAGCCTATGAAAATCAGGCTCTAGTAAATAATAGTGGAAACTTAATAGATCAGGTTCTCAGAGGGGCTCACTGCCCTTATTGGATAGACGAAACTATTGCATTCGTAATGCCGGAATATTTCCGAACTACTGCTACAACTGGTCAGGTTAACCAGATAATAGTGCCTGGAGCAGCGCAATCTAACCATAGCAATGATGTAATCTTGCAGAACAAACCCGAATCGCAAAACTCGGTATCCGGTAAAGGAAATTTACTTAGCACGATTATAGACAAATGTTTAAAAGCTTTTCAAAATAATCCTGTTTCTAACGCATTAAAAAAAGTGATTAGCTTTGTACATACCAATTTCCTCTCCTTTAATGTATATGCAGAACCCTATTTTCAAACTGGTGACAACCCAGATGAAGATTATAATCTTGACTGCATACGAATATTGGTGGATGGCAAAGAAGGCAGAGACCCTTATTGTGCACTGCCTGCAGACCAGCCCGATGGTGACCTTGAGTATACCTGCACAAACCAGATTGATGAGTTAAAACGCGATAAAAACAACCCGAATGTGATTTGTACTTTTAAAATTAAATGGAAAAGCCCAATAATGAAACTTGAACAAGGAGAAGCAAGTAATCAATTCGACGTATGCATACCCCACCCTATTACTCCAGACTGGGTGATATGTGATGTTGCTGTTTCCCTCTGGCCAATTTTCGAAATACCCTGGCAAGCCGAAATCTGGAATAACACTCTGTTTTCGGATAAAAAAAATCTCGAACCATACTTAGGGTCAGAATCACAACAAATTAAAGGCAGACCAGGGTCGTATAGTTTTTTTACACCTATCACAGTTTTCGAAGACGAAATTGATGCTTTACTCAGAAAATGTAATCCACTAGAAAATCCAAATAGCGAAGCGTGTAACGAAATTAAAACTCTTGCACATGATAGTGGTAATGCAGATTTCAAAGCTTGTGTAGAACGAGTATTGCTTAATCCAGAGGCACTAACAATCTGTGCCGAAGAAGTAGTCTCCAATATCGCAAAGAAACGCCCCGGTGAAACTGACCGCGGTTCAATCAGCGATTTAAGCCGTCGCGTCATTGGCGGCACAGATTGTTCCAAAGAATACGTTTGGCACAACGCTCTTTATCCAATTGCCGCCCAACAAGTATACGGCATTAAAAATGCCTGCCCGGTTGAATCAGCCGCCGCATCTCGAGAGCATTTACCGCCTGGAAGTGGGTTCGACCCCGGAGATATACCAACATTAGCAGAATGTGCCGATATTCCAACTGCGTCAGACGGAAACCCAGACAATGGAATCGAAACTTCCGTAGAGGAATTAGAGTGTTATATTACTCAACGCGCAAATGGCAAGATTGAAAGATTAACTGGAGCAGACCTTCCTACAATAATGATACAAACAATGCTTGGAGAAAGCGGTGGAGACCAATGCGCTGCTCATCTGGATGACGGTAATGGCAATGCAACTGCCGCCCTCGGTGTTTTCCAATATATAGCTAGCACATGGAAAGAGAATTCGAGTTTCCCTAATGTAGATTCGGGCTCGGTACGAGCCGCTCCGGGTTCTACAAATACATGTTGGGGGAGTTCCAATGGAATTGAACCTACAAACAGAGGTATCTATTCTGGTGATGCATTTAACTGGGTAGTACAATTTGGCGAAAACAGGGACGGTATGGCTTGGAATCCTTATAACCAGATTGATGTAACTATCCCTCTAATGGAAAGGGGCGAGACCTGTCGCTGGGAATATTTTGGCAGGAATATAGCCCCTCATTATGGAGTAGATTGCGGTTATTAAAATGAGATTAAGTAGATTAAAACCGATATTAATAACATTAGGTACATCGGTAATAATAGTATTAATATTTATTATTGGTTCAATACTATTTTCCAATAACAATGAGAGTAAAAATGGCAATCAAGGTCAAATTAACAACCAATCTAAACAACCTTCACCTGCTACAATCCCCCAAAAACCCGAATTCAAAAATGAACTTGAAAAGATTATTGAATCTCTCCCAATACAAGGAGATGGTTTTTCCATTGAATATGTAAAGCCGATTAATTTAATCAACGGAAAAATTACTGCAAACAGCGCTGAAGAATTCATAACAGTCAAGATTGCAGCAGAAAATGCTTTAAAAGATAAAGGTGTTCAAGATTTATGTGTCTTAAATGTATTTTGGATTGCACAGACAACTCAACAAATTCGCAAATCAATAGAGGGCAAAAACTTCATAACGACCGGCTGCGCCCCTTAATAAATCGAAATTGCACCTTGGAGGCTTCTGCCGTGAGCTCAGCCGAATCGGTGTAATAGGTAGACACCGAGTCAAACTCGGTAAGTCGCGTTTGACGCGACACCTCGGGTTTTTACCCTTGATTTTTAACTCTAGCAACCCTGGCAAGGTTTCTCCTTGCTAGAATAAACGGTGAGTTGACAGTTAAGTCATATGGTAATAAAATATTACTAGTATGANNACAATTACTACACCAAACGCTAAAGGGCAAATCGTCATACCTAAAGCAATGAGAGAAACTTTGGGAATTGATGCTC
Organism: Patescibacteria group bacterium; assembly: GCA_003524845.1. Lineage (GTDB taxonomy): Bacteria > Patescibacteriota > Microgenomatia > UBA10105 > UBA10105 > UBA10118. The sequence goes on along the minus strand of DQGR01000032.1, from coordinate 755 downwards.
AAACCCATGTGAATCTGGTTTTGAGAGGGGGCGGGATTTATATTNNTGTTCAAAAACAAAGAAGGAAGTTGGAGCTTGAAGCCACAAGAAAGAACAAACGCGCGTGGTAGTTTTGGACACTAGCATCATTATTGACCATTTAAGACAACACCCCAGTGCAGAAACCCATCTGGATAAAATCGTAAAGAAAATGCCCAAAGAATCATTGGCAGTAGCAATGATTACTATCCAAGAACTTTACATCGGAACGAGTACCACGAACGAGCAAGCTGAACAATTACTTCTTGCAACCATCACCCCTTTGAAGATTTTAGCGTATACCTATGAAATAGCCCAATTAGCTGGTGAGATTGCCAGAGATATTAAAAGACCAATTGAGTTTGCGGATGCAGCTATTGCAGCTACGGCAATAGTTAATGGCTTTCAACTAGCAACGCTAAATAAAAAGGACTTTGCGCAAATTGAGGGTTTGGAGATAATCTNNCTCTGGAACTGTGCCGCAACGGTAATTTAGTTTCTAGTACTGAGTTCATAGATCATAGAAGCTACGAACTATGAACTAAAGCGAAGCGTACTACTAACTATTAAGTCCGAATACCGCAAAGGGTCCTCCGTCGCGCAAGGCTATGGAGAATTAAATCAATAAAAGTCCCGAGCAGGATGCACTGCTAAAAACAACGGCAAACCTTCTTGGGATTCAAGGAGGTTTTTTTGCACCCAGAGCGAGCACCCGCCCACAAAGAGATAACCCGAAA
>DQGR01000086.1 GCA_003524845.1 Patescibacteria group bacterium | reverse complement strand
GCCTATGCCCGCGGATTTAAAATCAGCCAAATAGACATTCCGGTCCGTTATTTTTCAGAGGCATCGTCAATTCAGTTTGTGAAAGGCAGTAAATTTCTGCTGCAGACACTTTTTTTATTATTGCGTTTCTTGTTGCATAAGACCGGATTGACCGTTGATCCGCTGTTTACTTCACGCTATGCACACGCAAAGTAAGTTTCTACTCGGAATTTTGATTTTAAGTTCAGTCGTGGCGATGAAGTCATTGTTTCATACCGGCTTCTATACGAGCCACGATGGTTGGCATCAGGTGGCACGACTGTATCATTGGGATCGGGCATTTAAAGATGGACAAATTCCACCGCGTTACAGTTTTGAATTACTGTATGGTAACGGCTATCCGCTGTTTACCTTTAATTATCATTTACCCTGGATAATTGCAGAGCCTTTAGTTATTGCGGGAGTGTCTCTATTTGACGCGATCAAGTTTGTATTTTTTCTGGGATTTGTAGTTTCGGGATTGACGATGTATCTATGGCAACGGGAACTTTGGAAAAATGATCTAGCTGCGTTCGTGGCAGCATTTTTATATCTTTGGGCGCCATACCGATTCTCAAATATTTTTGTGCGGGCATCACTTGGAGAAGCAACTAGTTTTATATTTCTGCCGTTGTTTTTTTACGGGTTACATCGGATTGCTTTTTCTCTTGATAAAAAGGCGTTAATAATTGGAAGTTTGGGCATTACCGGATTACTGTTATCACATGTGATGATCATGTATCTCTTATTTATTCCGGCAGTTCTTTATACCTTAGCTCTGTTTTTTACAACTGTTCAAAAAAAACGATTTCTACTGCAATCTCTTTGTATGGGAGTCATCGCTATATTGTTAAGCGCCTACTACCTGGTTCCGGCGGTTGCCTTCCAAAACTTGACCAGATTTTCCTCAGTTCAGGAAATGGCTTTCCTTCAGCAATTTCCATCCTTCAAAGAATTGCTGTATTCGCCTTGGGGCTACGCGGCCTCGAGAACCGGTCCGGGAGAAATGGCGCTACAATTAGGAATCACCCAGTGGGTTGCAGCAGGTTTCGGTACTTTACTGCTTATTTATTATTCAATCCGCAAATTAAATACATTTAAAACAAAAAAGCAGTTTAAATACGCTTTCGTGTTATTTGGTGCATTTTTGTTTGCACTTTTTTTAACGCAGAAAGAATCTAAACCTATCTGGCAATTATTAAAGCAATTTCCTATAGATTTTCCCTGGCGTTTTCTCTCACCGTTAACTTTACTGAGTGCGGCCCTCGCTGGGTTTGTGGTGTCATTCACACATAATAAAATTAGATACGTACTTACTATTTCTTTGATTTTTTTAGCCATCTATGCCAACCGTAATCATTTAAACGTAAATCAGTATACGGACATTCCGGTTTCCCTCTATGTTGCGTCAGAGCGCACTACTAACACGTTTGATGAATATCTGCCAAAATGGGCCAATTTAAGCGAGGTGACCCAGGAAAATAGAATTCCGGTAAAAACCGCGGAAAGCACCAAAATTACTCATTTGCGCGAGACTTCAAGTAGGGTAGAATTTAATTACCAGGCCGAAAGCAAAGAGCAAATTCAAGTTCGCGTAGTTTATTTTCCAGGAATTTCATTGCGAGTAGATAATCAGCGAACAGTTTTTTCGTATAAGGATAATGGATATATTAACTTTGCCGCTCCTGCCGGAATTCACACGGTACGGGTAGTTTTTCAGGATACCGTTCTTGGAAAAACGGCTACTCTGATTACCGCAACCGGCATTATCATAGCATTTGGAATTTACTTCGGTGTACCAAAATTTAGAAAATATAAATTACAGTTATGAGACTTTCAATAGTGCTTGCAGTACATAACGAGGAACAGCACCTGCCCGAATGTTTAAAGAGTGTTAAAGGTTGGTGTGATGAAATCGTGATGGTTGATGGATCTTCAACGGATAAAACTGTTGAAATAGCCAAACAGTTCGGCGCTCGTGTACTTGTTACCGACAATCTACCGCTTTTTCACATTAATAAACAAAAAGCAATTGATGCGGCCCAGGGAGATTGGATTCTACAACTGGATGCAGATGAACGGGTGACTCCGGAACTTCAAGCAGAAATTAATGCGGCCTTGCAACAAAATGAACTAAATGGATTTTGGATTCCCCGCAAGAATTATTTTTTAGGCCGATTTCTGGTGAAAGGTGGAGTTTATCCCGATTATACGTTGCGTTTATATCGGCGCGGCAAGGGCAGATTACCTCAAAAAGACGTTCATGAGCAGGCGGTAGTTGCAGGACAGAGCGGATATCTGGTCCATCCGCTTATTCATATGAGCGATACGACGTTTGCGAAATATTGGATGAAACACCAAAGATATACGGATTTACTCGCCCGCCAGCTCGCGGAAAATTCCAAAAGTTTTTCGCCGATTACCGCGATTGAATACGTGGTTGTGCAACCGATTTATTGGTTTTTACTGACCTTTTTTCGTCACCTAGGGTTTCTTGATTCATGGCAAGGTTTTGTATTTAGTTTCTATTCGGCTTTGCGATATCCGATCGGATATCTTAAATATGTACGAAACAAAATTACGCGTCGCACTAGTTAAGCCGGTATTATCTGGACATTTACCACGAGGGACCGGAACCTATGCACGGGAACTTGGAAAAGCGCTAAAACTGCAAGGAATTACTGTAGTTTCAGCAATTGCCAACCGGCTTCCGGAAGATGTCGATATCTACCATTTTCCCTATTTTGATCCGTTTTTTCTTACCTTACCCTGGTTTAGACGAAAAAAAACCGTACTCACCATTCATGACTTGATTCCTTTGCGTTTTCCAAACGAGTTTCCAGTGGGAATAAAAGGAACTATTATCTGGTTAATGCAAAGGACACTTGCACAACATGTTTCCGCAGTTATAACTGACTCAGAGAGTTCGCGCGCCGACATTGAAGAATTCATGTACATAAAGAAGTCAAAAATTGCGGTGGTGTATCTTGCAGCGGCCCAAAATTTTTCTGCGCCGGTTACTACTTCCCGGCGTAATCAAATTCGTCAGCAGTTTGGGCTGCCCGAAAAGTTTGGCCTATTTGTGGGTGATGTCAACTGGAACAAAAATTTGCCGCGAATTATTGCTACCATGAAGAAAGTAACGCTACCATTAGTTGTAGTCAGCCAATCGTACTCGACTATTCCCAAAAACTCATATCATCCATGGGAACAGAGTTTACATGAAGCGCAACAGGCAGCACAGGGATTTACAAATTTAATGGTCCTAAAAAATATTGATGCATCGGAGTTGACTGCACTCTATAAATTAGCCAGCTTTTTGATTTACCCCTCTCTTTATGAAGGATTTGGATTGCCAGTAGTTGAAGCATATGCTGCAGGCTGTCCGGTAATTACTTCCAATCGCGGCAGTTTAAAAGAAATAACCGGAAACGCAGCGTTTATAGTTAATCCGGAAAGTACTGAAGATATGGCGGCAGCGATTAGAGAATTTTCTTCAGTAAAGATAAGACAAAAGCTAGTTGTCAAAGGATTAAAGCAAGCCCGTATTTTCTCATGGGAAAAAACCGCCAGTGAAACCATTGCCGTGTACCATCACGTTTTAGGAAACATATGAAAATACAACTGCGACATTTTTCAATTACTCTGTTCCAGTTACTCTTTTCCAGACGAAAACTCTTCCTGTTTTTCGCTCTGGCATTTTGTGCGTACTGGATTAATACTTGGCATACAAATTTTCCAGATGAGTTTGATAATATAGTTGGCGGTTGGTACATAAATCGCGGTATATTACCTTACACCGGTTTTTTTTCGCATCATAACCCGGGAGCGTATTTCTTAGCTTCGACGATTACTTTTTTTACCGGTCAGTCTTTTGTTTATTTTCGCATGGTGTGGGCACTGTTATTATTTGCAGCTCAAATAGCCGTCTTCTGGCTGCTTAAGAAAAAATTTCCCCGGGTATCTTTAAATTTTTATCTCGCCTTCATTTTATTATTTGGGTTATTTTCAACTTATTCGTGGGCGCACATGATTTTGTCAGAAACTATTGTGACGTATTTGTTAATTCCCGCTTATGCACTCATTTTTTTAAAATCCATACACAACTATCGGTTAACAATTGCTGACATAGTGATTGTTTCACTTACTACCGCCTTAGCTTTGCTGACGTCTTTTACCTTTGTGTTTGTGGTTGCCATTTTATGGATGTATATTTTGTATTACTTTCTGAAAGAACCCCGATCCATTAGACAACTGCTGCAAATATGCATAATTATTATTGCTCCCTATTTATTATTCACCGGCTATTTGTTACTCAGCGGCAGTCTTCAGGAATTTTATGAGCAAGCAATTGTCTATAACCGTGATTACTACATATATAATTTTCCCAAAGTTGCGGGTGAAGTTTCCAAAAGCCCTGCTCGCTATGCGTTATCTATTTTTTATAATAATTCAGTTCAATTTCATTCTCTACTGGTTCAGGCCGGCAACTTTAATTTTTCTTATCCCGTTACCATTACATTTCTATTAGGTAATGTAGGGCTAATCGGTTTCTTGCTGATCCAAAAAAAATATTCGCTTGCCGCAATTCTGTACGGATTTATAGTATTTTTGAATGCCAGATCAGAGCCACTCAATGCTGCAGAAACTGATTTCCACTCAACCGTCTATTTTGCGATCAGTCTTTTTAATTTAGTTTTTTTACTCAAAGAACTGTACTTCAGATTAGGTAAAAATGAGCCAGGAAATATAAAACTACTGTATCAGTTTGCCCTGATCTTTATTGGTATTTACAGCTTTTTTACCGGATTGTTTATCACCCGATCCTTTACGGAAAAAGCCTATGATAAGTTTATGGGGAATGCTCCGGGGATTTATGACCGACCGGTTGCCGCGCCAATAATCAATGAGCTGGTGTCTCGGGACGAGTATTTTTGGATTGGTCCATTTGAGCTTCAGGAATTGCTGTACATTAATGGCAAACAACCCTCAAAGTATAATTGGTTTTTACCGGCAAGTTCACGTTCTCCTTTAATAACCTCAGAAATTGCACATGATTTGGAGAAAAATAGGCCAAAAGTGATTGTCTTCAAAGAATATTATGCGATCTTTGGCGTAACCCCGGAAGAATTCAACGGCACAATTGTAAAAATATTACGTGAGAATTATTTTCGAATTTCTGACCTAAATCGAGAAGGAGAAAAGTACATTATAACAGTCAATAATTTACATAATTTTGACATAGCCGATAATTTTTATTTTGACAGGAATCGGCAGGACGAAATAATTAAATTGCTGCTTGAGAAACAAATAATTAAAGAAAAATGATATGACGTTTTTGTTCATGCTTATTATCTGGCGCATTTTTTTATACGGTGTTGCTTTTTTAACTCAAATTAACTTTCCATTTAGCCCTCAATTTCCTTACAGCGATATTTATATGTTCCCAAGCGGCTTACCGCAATGGGTTTGGGCATGGGCAAATTTTGACGGCGTGCATTACCTGACCATTGCCCAGCACGGCTACATGGCTCAATTTACCCAGGCGTTCTTTCCCTTATTTCCATTACTCATGCGTTTTCTGGGAATGATACTGAATGATAAGTTTTTAATTATTACCGGGCAAATAATTTCTTTTATATCGTTGAGCCTGGCACTAGTTTTTTTTAGAAAGCTACTTATGTTCGATTATAAACCGCCGGTCATATTTCGATCTATCGCCATACTGTTACTTTTTCCGACCAGTTTTTTTTTCGCTGCTATCTATACAGAATCATTTTTTTTACTGCTGGTTATTTTAACCTTTTACTTTGCCCGGAAACGTAACTGGTGGTTGTGTGCATTAATAGGTGCCTTGGCAGCGGCAACTCGTATTACTGGAATATTGTTGTTGCCGGCTCTCTGTGTTGAATACATGAATGTTAAACTGTTTAGTAAAAATCTGGTAAATGGGCTTGCCCAAAAAATGGTAGGACTTATTAAAACTCCCTTGCTCTACATTATGCCTATGGGTTTTGTTATTTACGCGCTCTATCTGCAACGGAATTTTGGAGACTGGTTGTACTTTTGGCATGCGCAACCCGCATTTGGAGCAGAGCGAAGCGCTGCATTCATCTTGCCTCCGCAAGTGATCTGGAGATATATTAAAATTTTACTGACCGTATCATATACTAGTAATAGTTTTTTTACCGCAGCCGTAGAATTTATCGCCTATTGTGGTGCAGTTCTGCTCATGATCGTAGGCCACAAACAGAGGATTCGTTCATCATATTTATTGTTCGGTTGGCTAGTTGTTCTGGTACCTTCACTTACCGGTACCCTGTCGAGTATGCCGCGTTATATCCTATTGGCATTTCCATTGTATCTTGTGCTCGGAATTTTTTTACGACGTAATTTATGGTTTTTAACGGTGAGTGCGATTTTTCTGTCAATGTTAATTTTATTTACCAGTTACTTTATTCGGGGTCTCTGGGTGGCGTAAGTCTTAGGGGTTTTGTTTAATGTTATAATAACTGCCGCAACTTGAGTCGAATGAAAAAATTGCTGGTAGTTATCCCTGCATTTAACGAAGCACAAACCATCAGTCAGGTTATTGACTCAATTCCCAGGAAAATTTCCGGTATTACTTCAACAAGAATCGTGCTGATTGACGATGGCTCGACAGACCAAACAGCAGAAATTGCGCTCCGGAAAAAAATTGTGGTGGTACGCCATCTGATAAACAGAGGTTTGGGAGCTGCCTTAGCAACTGGTATTCAGTACGCTCGGCTTACGCGCGCTGATTACATGATTACCATGGATGCTGATGGGCAGCATCTGGGTGGTGATGTGAAAAAGATAGTGCGGACACTAATTACCAATAATGCCGATGTCGTGATTGGCAGCAGACTTTTAAACCCATCTGGCATGCCGCTTTCAAGACAGGTAATAAACTTTCTGTCAAATATAGTCACATTATTACTTTTTAGTCGCTGGACGAGTGATTCACAATCGGGACTCAGAGGTTTTAGTCATCGTGCTATAGAGCGAATAAAAATAAACTCACAACGCATGGAAGTATCCTCGGAAATTATTCGTGAACTTGCAAGACTCAAGTTGGCTTATCTGGAAGTTCCGATAAAAAGTATTTATACCCGCTATTCGTTACGAAAAGGACAACGGATTTCTAACGCGCCACAGGTATTCTGGAAACTGATATTACAAAAATTTGCTTAAATTTAAGTGATTATTCAAATAATTTTAAGTTTTTTTCTACTATTTGCGTTAAGCCGGGTAATTTTGCAGGTGCGAAATGCCAAAATTTCCATTGGCGCCTTCCTATTCTGGGCATCGCTATTTATTTTTGCGTTGTCCGGGGTATTAGATCCGCGGTTGACTTCATACGCCGCCCAGGTTTTGGGAATTGGCCGGGGGTCAGACGTGGTTATTTACATTTCTATTGCTTTAATATTTTATCTCATTTTCAGACTTTCAATTTCTCTTGAAGAAACACGAAGGGAAATTACCGAGCTGGTACGTAAAATAGCTTTAGAACAACCACTTACCAAATATCCGCCCGGAAAGCGAAAAGCAAATAAGTGAAAGTGCTTTTTATTACCGAATTCTTCCCCAGTACTGTCAACATTGATGTGCATGGAGGAGTAGAAGCTCGAGCTTACCAGATTGCAATGCGAATGCAAAATTCCGCGGTCGTCATTGCTTCAAGGGAGGTGGGAAAACCTGAACAACAATTTCTTTTCGGTATGTCAATCTTTCGGGTTGGTCTACAGCGGCGATATGCCCGAACCGGAGAATATTTTGGCAGGGCAAGTTTTATTATCAGCGCAATTATCAAAGGATTATTAATTAAGTGCGACGTAATTGAAGCGTCGAGCTTTTTTGCTTGGTTACCTGCATTTGTATTAGCGTACCTTAAAGGTTGTAAATGCATTTTAGTGGTTGCAGATACGGTTGATGCGTACGCAGCTGATACAAATGTTATCGCTTACTTATTGCTAAATTGGTATGAACGATTATGCCTAGGTTTTAAGTGGGATTCCATAATTGCCATAAGTGACACCACAAAAATAAAACTGCAACAGAAAAATATTCTAGGAAGCAGAGTAAACGTAATTTACTGTGGAGTTTCTCTTAAAGAGATAGGGTCGTTAAAAGTAAGTAAGTGTGAGATTCCAACAGTTTGCTGCATTGCTCGTTTAGTACCGTATAAGCGGGTTCAAGATCTGATTGAGGCAGTTGCATTACTCAATAGAAATCGAGTTACTGTACGTCTTGATATAATTGGTAGCGGTGAAGAAGAAACTGTTTTAAAAGAACTAGTGTTACTTAAAAAACTAGATTCACGCATAGAATTTCATTCATACTTGCCAAAACAAGTTATGGTTTGGAGGTTATTAAAAAAGTCGCATTTGTTTTGCCTACCATCTTTGGTTGAAGGATTCGGGTTGGTAACAATTGAGGCCATGGCTGCAGAAATTCCGGTAATCTTGCCTGATTTGCCAATTCATCATGAAATAACCAGAGACAAAGGTGTTGTTTTTTACCGCGGACGGGATTGCCATGATTTGGCAGCTAAAATAGAAACTTTACTTCGAAACAGAAAGTTGTACACGCGCTTAAAAAAACAAACCCGCGGTGTGGTAAAGAGATATCAATGGTCAAATATTTTCGAACAAACAAATAAACTATATGAATGTATGCTTGCTAATTGATGCTTGGGAACCAATATGGGGAGGCGGTCAAACACACGTGTGGGAAATTTCCCAGCGTCTGGTAACAAAATTTGGTTGCACTGTAACCATTTATACCCGAGCTTTAAAAAGTAAAAATGGCATTATCTATAATAAAAATCAGTCTTTATTAAACGGTAGGCTTACGGTGATACGTAGCGGAACGCCCGCAGATTTTTTTCAACCATGGAGTAGAATTGCCTGGATATTTCAAATTATCCAAAAAGTTATTTCAGACCAGCGAAAAAAACCTTTTTCAATAATTTACGCTCATGCATATTCTGCCGGAATTCCGGCCAAAATTTTAAGTTTACTCATCCGGGTGCCAGTAGTTTTTACCGTGCACGGAAGTAATAACCTTGATCTTCGACCCTGGTCTGCGCTTGGAATATCAGAGCGAATTTTATTAACACGTATCAAATATAATTCAGAAATTTCAGTAAGTCATCATTTTTTAAATTATCCCAATGTAAACTGTGTTTATGTGATTCCAAATGGCATTACAAAGCCAGACTTTCGTATGTTTAAAAAACCACATCCCTCGAAATTCACCCTATTATGGGTAGGGCGGTTTGATACGGTTAAGGGGCTGGATATATTAATCCAGGCTTTTTCCATTTTTAGTAACAAAAACCGGTCAGCTCGTCTGCTTCTCGTTGGTGAAGGACCGGAACGGAAACGCTTGGAAGCATTGGTAAAAAATTTATCTTTACAAAAACTAGTGCAGTTCTTAGGTGAAAAGAGCGGACGTGATCTGGCCAAAATTTACAATTCAGCAAACGTATTTGTGTTGTCTTCCTATTCTGAAGGACATCCAATCACACTTTTTGAGGCGTGGGCAGCGAGACTACCGGTAATTGCTACACGTGTCGGTGATATCCCCGTATATTTAAAACACGGTGTCAATGGATTATTAGTGCAACCAGGTGATATAGCTGGACTGGTGCAAATGTTAGAGAAAGCTGCAGATAGCAGAACTTACCAGCTGGGACGTGCAGGATTTAAAACTATTTCCCCGTATACCTGGGATGCATCTGCTCAAAAAGTCTATACAGTACTTAATAAAACAATCCGAAAATTTTCTACATGAGTACGCCGTTAGTTAGTGTGATCATGCCTGTTTACAACAGTGAATCGTTTGTCAAAAAATCAGTCTCAAGCGTTTTGAATCAGACTTATCGGAAGTTTGAATTAATCATTGTTAACGATGCTTCGACGGATAAATCTTTAGCAATAGTTAAAAGTTTTCAGGATCCCCGGGTAAAAATAATTAACAACGTAAAACAAGTTGGAGTGGCAGCTGCGTTAAATCGAGGACTGCATTTTGCCAAGGGGCGATTAATCGCGCGCATGGACGCAGATGATATCGCGCTTCGCAACCGGTTTTCCGTCCAGGTCAAGTTTTTGAGAAAATATCCGGATGTGGTTTTGATTGGGACTTGGGTAACTATTATTAATGAACAGGGGCGCAAAATTAAAATAAAAAAACTTCCGGAAGACTCTCAAAAAATAAAATCACACATACTTCGCTACAATCCCTTCATTCATTCAACAATTATGCTGAGAAAATCAGTACTTGACTCAGTCGGTAGTTATAGCGAACGGTATAATGGAGCTGAAGATTATGATTTATTTCTAAAAGTTGTCAGTACTTATAAAACCGCTAACATTAACAAGCCGTTACTTCAGTATCGGATTTCTAAGTCCGCAGTGACATTCAAACAGTTAAAAAAAGTTGAGTTGCAATCCCTGCAAGTCCGAATTAATGCGCTACTTAATTATGGGTATTCTTTTAAACAGGTTATTTATCTAATCAAACCAATTCTGGCGTATATTGTTCCCGCCCGACTGAAACAATTAATTATCTATGCAGCCCAAAAGTAAATTAAAAATTTTAATGTTATCTGAATATTATGTGCCATTTGACCGCGGAGGCAGTGAATGGAGTACACATTTCCTGGCATCGGAATTAATTCGCCGAGGTGCCATAGTCAGCATTTTTACGCCAAATTTCGGGAGTAAAATTTTTGAAAGAATTGACAATGTCCCCGTATACCGATTTCCTTCCGGCATACATCTTACTCATAGTACTCGAGTGCTCACGCCTTTTTATTTTTCAAATCCGTTATGGTTAATTCGCTCCACATTTTATCTTTGGTTGCAACTGAAAAAACACCCAGCCACTCACCTGCATGTACAGGGAAAATATTTGCTTCCCACCGCATTTATTGTGGGTAAACTATTTCAGATACCGGTCATTATTACACTGCGTGACTATATTCCTTTATGTCCATACGGATACTGTCTAACGCGGGTAAATCAGTTCCATGCCTGTAATTTTCGCCGGGTGATTTTTTCCGACCTGCAACTACTGCGAAAAAATAAGTTACAAAAATACTATCCGTTGATTTCTGAGCTAATGGCTTGTTACGGTTGGTTTATAGCACTAGTACTTAGGTTTTTTATAAAACATTCAAATCAAGTAGTGGGTATAAGTCAAGCGCTTTCTAATATTTATATTAAAAATAATCTCGTTGTTCACAAAACCATATATAACTCTTATACCGATGCAAAAGTTACCCCAGTTTTACGCAAAAATTACATTATCTTTGCAGGTCGGTTCACCAGAGGAAAAGGTTTTGATTTATTACTTAGCGCTTATTCAAAGCTCGAAATTGAATCTAAACCGCGGTTAGTTTTATTGGGAGACGGACCGCTTATAAATTTGTATAGAGAATGTAAAGATACCCGAGTCGAGTGGAAAGGACACACTACTTATAAAAAAGTCCAAACATATATCCGATCAGCACTTTTTACTATTATTCCATCGGTTTGGGAAGAGCCTTTCGGAAGAGTAGCCTTGGAATCAATATTGCAGGGGGTGCCGGTTCTGGTTACCAGTCGTGGCGGTTTACCCGAGATTGTTAAAATTTCAGGCGGCGGCTTAATTATTGAACCAGATTTAGATTCGTTACAAATGGGAATTACTCACCTGCTAAAAAATCACAAAAAATATCGAAAAATTCTTACTGAGCGTCGTCAGATTTTACATCAAAAATTTTGTACGGAACCAGCCTTTAAATACGAAAGGTTGTACCTTTCATTACTATGAATCTCGGTGTATTTTTAGCAATTGGTGAGTCCTGGGAAGAATTTGAGCGAAATGGACAGGATACTCTTCTTCTTAACAATAACTTAAAATACTACGCGCGTGCATTTACTAAAGTGTTTGTTTTTTCCTATGGTGTGAAGAGCTCAATACATATTCAACCAAACGTTTTTCTAGTAGGGAATCGGTTTGGTTTACACCGTTTTGTGTATGCGCTATTACTGCCACTCATTCATTACCGGTTGGTTAGGCGTTGTGACGTACTAAGAGGAATGCAGTTAACTGGAGTATTACCCTGTTTGGCTGGTAAAGTTTTATTTGGAAAAAAAATTGTATTTAACTACGGATATGATTATCGTAAAGCCGCAAGGAGTAGAAACCAAGTCTTTCGAGCATGGTTGTTTCTGTGTTTAAAATACCTTGCCGCCTATTTGGCCGATGCGGTTATCGCAACTACAAAAAGACTGAAATATTCCTACCCCCCGTACTTGCAAAATAAAATATACTTAATACCTAATGGTGTTGACACTCATCTTTTTTGTCCACAAATACAAAAAAGGGTTTATAAAAAAGCGACTGCCATTTTTGTAGGTAGATTAGAGGCGCAAAAAAACCCTGAGTTACTTCTAAATTCTATTGCTAGACTGAGTAAAATCAATCGGCAATTACTCCTAATCGGTTCTGGCACTCTAAAGAATAAATTGCTAGACTTAGCCAGAAAATTTAAGGTTAAAGTTACCTACTATGCAAGCATACCGCATCATGAGCTGCCAATGTATTATAATCAAGCTCGAATATTTATGTTAGTTTCGCAATTCGAAGGGCACCCGAAGGCGCTGTTAGAAGCAATGAGTTGTGGTTTGCCGGTAATCGGCACTGATGTCGAAGGAATTAACGATGTTATTATTCCTAACTTTAACGGATTACTGGTTAAACAGACTGTTAAAGATATCAGCCAGAAATTAAAATTATTATTGAGAAATAAATATTTAGCTAGAAAGTTAGGAAACAATGCGCGAAAAACAATTATAGAAAAATATGACACAGATGTAACCTGGGAAAAGGAAATCAGGTTACTCAAAAATATTATTTAAGTCTATGCAGATCATTTTTGTTTGCGCGGAGTATCCGATTAACGATCGACCCACAGGTGGTTTTGGAAGTTACGTAAAAAACCTTGCCGGTTCCTTATCTAAGTTAGGACATCTGGTGACGATACTCTGCCAGGGAAAAGAAAAAAAAATAATTTTTGAAGGAAATATTGAAATACGTGTAGTACCTGTTTTGGTTACTACCTCAATTGAAATTGATGACTCATTAATTAAAAAAGCAGTACTTCGCTGTTTATTATTTCTTCAATATCCATTTTGGTTTTGCGTACAAGTCTATCAGGAACTAGTGCAACTAAATGCGTCCCGGACTGTAGATATTATTGAAGGTGGTGATTTTGGCGCCGAATTATTTTTATATTTATTGTTGAGAGGGAGCACTAAACCGACTGTGCTTATTAAACTACACACACCAAGTTTTCTGATTCGAGAAACCAATCAGGAGGAGAAAACTATTTTTTACCGGATACTGGAAAAAATGGAAAAATTCTGCGTGACTAAAGCAGATGCCATTTATTCGCCATCGCGTAGTCTGGCTAGAATAATTTACACTAGATTTAATTGTAAAGTAGCTACCGTGATTCCGTATCCAGTTATAGTAAATACCAAAAAAGTCATAAACTTGAGTCAATCACAAACCGTCCTGTTTGTGGGAAAAATTCAACGTAAGAAAGGCGTATTTGTGCTCGCCGATGCAATTGAACAAGTATTACAGAAATTTCCAAAAATAAAATTTCTGTTTGTTGGGCCTGACACTTTTGAAGCTCAGGTTTCGACAACGCAGAGGTTGCGAAAGAAATTGAAAAAATATTTAAAACAAGTTTCCTTTCTGCCGCCCCTTTCCCAGTTACAAGTGGCACGGTATTATCGAAAAGCCCTTATGACTGTAGTGCCTTCACTTTGGGAAAATTACCCAAATGTAATACTGGAAGCCGTTATGCATGGTTCTCCAGTTATCGCTTCTGATACCGGCGGTATCCCTGAGCTGATTACTAATCGAAAAACCGGGTTTCTTGTCCCGCCTAACAACTCGCAAAAACTGGCCCAAGCTATAATTCAGCTCATACAAAAGAAAAAATTGCGAATTATGTTAACCAGAGCTGCGCAAAAATACCTGGAGCAAAAACTCGAACCTCAAAAAATCGCGTTACGGACGCTTAAATTTTACTCGAGTTTTAGCTAACGACAAAAGTGGAATAATTGGTTCGGTAAATCTATCAAGCAAAGCAATCGCCACCAGACCGTTAATTTTATAAATTGGAACCACTATTAGATAGAGCGCGATTTTAATAATTTGTGGAATAGTGGAGCGGATTATGAGGGCATGAGTTTTCTTCTGATACATCATCATGTCAGACACTACCCAGTTAAAAGGAAGTACAATTAACGTCAGACTCAAAAACCGGCCGTATATAATAGCGTTCATATATTTATCGGTGAAGAAAAACCGAATTAACCAGGGAAGTGTGATCCACAATCCGAGCGTTAACAATACGCCGATAAGTAGAAGTTTAATAGCATGTTGGCGGAGAACTTCTAGATGAGCCACAGAAGATTGACCCGCGAGTTTGGCGGTTACTGGTTTATAGAAAACTATGAAATTTTTCTGGACTGCGGTTAAAAATCTACTGGCTACCGCATAAACTGCGAGAGCCTCGGGACCGATAAAAGTTCCCAGTAAAATACTGCCAATATTACCGGAAACCCAGGGTAAAACGGAGAGTAGAGTCAGAAATTTACCGTATTGAAAAAGATGGGGATCAATTCTGAAATTTTTAGCAACAAACTTGATGCAAAATAAGTATCCCACGATTGCAGGAAGTGTAATCGCAATTAAATAAGCAATAGTTATTCCCAGTGACGATTTTGTAAACCAGGAAGCCACAGTAATCGTGGATACAAAAAAAAGTGAACTGAGAATTCCAAGTAAGGAAAGACTCAAAAATTTTCGTTTAGCCACAAGAAAAGCCGGGTAACTGGTAAATGTATTTAAGAGCGGCAAAAGCAATGTCGTAAAAATTAAAATCATGGCTATAGATGGTTGCTGGTGCAAATAATAAAACACCGCAAATCCCAAAAGGATAGGAATTCCAATCAAGCTGAGCCCAAATTTTATTCTGGCTGAAGTGATCAAAGCGCCATCGTATCCACGACTTACTGACTGTGTCAGCGGCGTATCAATCTCTGATAACCCTAAAAAGTTTAATAGTCCCAGAATTGACAGAACTAAACTATATTCTCCAAATGCCTGGACTGAAACAAAATGCCCAAATATATAACTGACTGCTAAACCACAACTTACTCCGATAATTTGTTGCACAAATGCGAATGCACTGTTTCTTATGAAATAAGGAAGATCAAGATGCAATTTTTTAGTAAGCAATTCGACACGCTTCATAGAATTATTTTACGAAATAATTCTTTCAGACGGATATCATATGAGTGGTGTCTTTTTACATAATTCCAACCATATTGGGCAATTTTTTCCCGTTCTTTTTCATGCATCAGAAAATAGCGCGTTTTTTTCAAAAGTTCTTGTGGGGTGGTGAAGGTGCCCATACACTTTTGAACCGGAAAATGTTTATGCAAGACTGGTTGATCGTGATTGAGTAGAAAACTGCCGACTTGTAAGACTTCAAATGTCCGATTGTTAATATTTGCCGGATGAAATGTATTGTCTCCAGTGAGAATGTTTACGATAATTTTGCTTCTTCTGAATATTTGCAGCGTTTCTTCAGCCGTGGTCGGAGGTTGTGCGATTTGTCGCAATGAACTTGATTGCCAACCCTGGTACCCCCAAATGTGTAAACCCAGCTTAACAAGCTTTGCGAAATAATGTTCCCGCCGCGGGCTGTATTGTCCAACAAAGGAAATAGGATACAGTTTTGGTTCATGATGTAACAGTTTATCCGGGTCTGCCGCAAAAGGTAAATAAAACGCGTAGGAATGGATTTTTTGTACAGCTTTATTGAGATTAAGACAAGATGAAATAAAAATGGAATATGCCGGTGCATGGCGTTTGATCCATGGCCAAAGTACTAACCAGTCAGGATACCAATTAATCGTAATCACACCTTTTCTAGTGATCGTTCTCACAGTTTCGGCGTTTATTTCATGCCCCTTAATTATGAGTAATATATGGGGTTTAAATTCAACAACTTTCGCCAATAGTCGGTCTTGAATCGAATTGTTAATATATGCAGTAAGCAATTGAGATCGGGGATTAAGTCTATTGTTAACTACACCCGCTGCCCTGGCAGCGACGGTGCCTTTACGAAAATCAAAAAGTTCAACCGCAGCTCCCATTCTCAGTAGTGCAGAAACAATACCTTTTTTATATGAAGAGTGGTCAGGGATAGCAAGCAGGATGCGCTTATTCACAGCGCACACTTTCCAGAATTGTTGTTATAATACGCATAAGTATAGACTATATCATAATGCAAAAATCGAAAAACAGCGTACGTATTCCTTATAGTCGGCAGTGGATTACTGATGCAGATATTCAAGCGGTTGTTGTAGCGCTTAAATCTAATTATTTAACTCAGGGTCCGCTTGTTCCCCGTTTTGAAAAAAAGATTGCCGATTACTGTGGTGTCCGTTATGCAGTTGCTTTTTCTTCCGGTACAGCCGCACTCCATGCGGCCTGTTTTGCCGCCGGAGTAACTGTAGGTGACGAAGTAATTACATCGCCGATGACATTTGCCGCTTCAGCCAATTGCATTTTATATTGTGGGGGGACTCCGGTTTTTGCCGACATTCGTTCCGACCTGCCACTTATTGATCCAAGTGCAATAATAAAGCGGATTACCCAAAAGACCAAAGCAATTATTCCGGTTGATTTTAGTGGACTGCCAGCTGATTATGATGAAATTAATACAATTGCCAAAAAACATAAATTACTGGTAATTGCTGACGCTGCGCATTCATTGGGTGCTACTTACAGAGGAAAGAGAGTAGGAACGCTTGCAGATATGACTGTTTTTTCCTTTCATCCGGTAAAACTAATTACTACTGGTGAAGGAGGAATGGTTGTGACCGGCAATCCTGAGTTTTTTGAACGTTTAGTTTTGTTTCAAACACATGGGATTACCAAAGATAAATCAAAGTTTGTTAAGAGGAGTGATGGTGACTGGTATCATGAAATGTTAGCTTTAGGATATAATTACCGGCTAACTGAATTACAGGCAGCATTAGGGTTAAGTCAATTTAAAAAAATTACTCAATTTTTAAAGCGTAGAACTGAGATTGCAGAACTCTATATATCTTTTTTTCAAAACGTAAAAGAACTGTCGTATATTAAGGTTCCCGGTGATCGGACTTCTGCGTGGCACATTTTTCCCGTGTTACTCAAGAACAAATCAAAACGTAAACAGCTGTACGACCGGTTAGGCAGACAGAATATTTTTACGCAGGTCCATTACATTCCGGTTCATTATCATCCTTTTTATCAAGTTAAATATAGCTATAAGGCCGGTAATTTTCCTAACGCCGAAAATTTTTATGACACAGAATTATCACTCCCAATTTTTCCTAAATTAACGAAATCAGAACAAAACTTTGTGCTGAGAAAATTAGTAGAATGCCTCGATTAATTGCGAACGTTAATTTTACTCATAATGATTCTATTCGACAGTTCAGGCTGCGCTACAAAACCCACCTTACTGAATAACCGAATTGATACAAAATTGCCTTTTTTAATATTCGCGAGAATAGTTTTTTTAGTATTAAGAATGGATAGCGTTTTCGACAACAAATAAAAGCCATAACCTTTTCCTCTGAACTCAAGATCAATTGCAATTGATACGATATACGACTTCTTTTCAAATAAGTATCGAATATAGCCAATGATGTGTAATTGTTTACCTCGGGAAATCTCTAAGACATAACAATGATTATTTCGGTTATCTATTCGTTCTTTAAACCATAATTTATGAGTTGCGAAGGGAATATATTTTGTATCAAACGACAGTATTCGGACGTCTGGAGAATTTCTTATTTTCCAGACACGGCGCATATCTTTTACAGTCATTTCCCGGATGATTTTGGCATTGCTCCCCCCATTTAGTTCATCAAGGACTTGAAGAATTACCGATGAATAGAGTGGATAGAGTAAGTTATAGACTTCAGCTTCGGTTTGCTCCTCTATATTTTTAATAATGATAAATTTTTCAAGTATAATTTTACCTTCATCAATACGTTCGTTCATCCAGTGAGCGGCAACAGAAGCTTTCTGATTTTGATCCGCAATCAAATGTGCAACTGGTCGTGCCCCTTTATATCGATATAAACAGGGATGAAGATTGATACACCTTATGCTCGTGACAAATGCCCGGCTTAAAACCTTCTTGCCGTGGCAACAGATAAATAAATCCACCGAATTTGCAATAAGGCGTATGGTCGCCGCAGTATTCAAGTTTTTTTTTGGGAGAATGGAGAGTTTGAATAATTCAGCGATCGTTTCGACTTTTCTATCTTCAGGGAAGACAAATCGTACTGAGTGTTGGGTGCCAAGAAGGGAAAGCAAGGAGATCATCCCTGCCGTTTGCCCACCATAAAATGCAATGCGCATATGAAAATTAAGGAGAGATTAATTCTTCGCTGAGTGGTGTAGCAAAAATAATGTCTTGAGATGCGCGTTTACCCAGGATTCCTTGTAAACGATTTGGTGGCAATCCGTTTCCTGGTCGAATAGAGCGGATATTGTTGCGAGTAAATATTTCTCCCGCTTTAATATTTGCAGTCACAAATAAAGATCTTTTGAAAACTATATTTTCATGTTCTCTTTTGTCCGGTGTATAAGAAGCTTCGCCTTTCATAATGTGAAAGTTTTGATCGTCTGTTTCGGTCGGGTGGAAACCATTTGCCTCAATATTTCGAATAGATTGAACGAGTTGTATTAATTCATGAGGTTCGAGTGAAAACGTGGCATCGGGTCCTCCATCGGCACGCTTTAAAGTGAAATGTTTTTCAATAATCGCAGCATGTAAATACCCAACTGAATACTGAGCTGCCTCAACTCCGAGGCTATGATCAGAAAGGCCGGCAATTACTCCAAATCGTTTTCTTATGTCAGTAATGTGAGATAAATTCATTTGTTCAGGTAGAGCTGGATATGAGCTGACACAATGTAAAACGGCCAACTGTGGAGTTCCATTACTTCTAAGTACAGTGATAGCTTGCTGTATTTCAGCAATTGATGCTAGGCCGCGGGAAAGAATTACTGGTTTTTTAGTTTTACCAATATATTCCAATAATTCTACGTCTGCGGCTTCAAATGACGCAACTTTGTATAAGGAGACATTCATTTTCCCCAAAAAATCAACTGCAGTAGCGTCAAACGGCGTAGAAAATACCAATAATCCCTGTTGTTCTCCATATTCTTTTAATTCCGGTTGCCAATCCCAGGGTGTGTACGCAGTTTTGTAGAGATCGTATAAAGTTTGACCTGCCCAAGTATTAGTTTCGCCGATTAGAAAATACTTAATATTAGGATTTTCCCGCGGAACATCAATAGTTAACGTATCAGGAGTGTAAGTTTGAAACTTTACGGCATCTACTCCTGCTTCAGCGGCTGCATCAATGAGTGCGTAGGCACGACGTATGTCCTGCTTATGGTTTCCTGACATTTCGGCGACGATAAAACACGGATGACCTTCACCTATTTTCCTGTCCGCAATTTCAAATTCTTGAGGCATACAGTTTATTTTTCCGTTAATTTATGGTTGATAATTATACTCACTTCTGCCAAATTTTTGGTTGCAAAATACCAGTCAATAGTTTTATGTAAACCGTCAATAAACTTAGTGTGCGGTTCCCAGCCCAGGAGTTTTTTAGCCAATTTATTATCAGCCACCCGGTTTACTGGTCCGGTTGGCATATTGGGTTGAAATTTTATCCTGGCACTGTACTTCGTATAGCGAAAAATTTCCTGCACTGCATCGATGACGCGGATGCGTTCCGACGTACCTAAATTTATCGCTGTGCCATCAGCGATTTTTTCTGCAGCCAGAATGGTACCATTGACGATATCCTTGACATAGGTCCAGTTGCGAATTTGTTGTCCAGTACCCCAGACGTTATACGGATTTTGTTTGATAAAAGCCCGGGCAATCATGGCAATTACCGCATGGTCTTCCTTGCCTCGTTCTCCGTAAACCGTGAAATAACGACAACTTGCGGTTTTCATTTTCCATTCCTTGGCGTATGCCTTAAGTGTCAGCTCACCCATTAGTTTTGCCCATCCGTACATATTATCTGAGTCGTATGGAGGTTTGACTAAATTTTCAGTTAAATATACTTTTTTAGATACATCCGTTTGCAAGTAGTTTGGGTACACACATCCTGATGAAGCAAAAACAATTTTTTCCACCCCGGCTTTGTAAGCTGCTAAAAAAACATTTCCATCAAGCGCCAGATTAGTACTGCAGGCTGCCTGGTGTAAGTCAACGTAACCACGGCCACCATGATCACATGCCAAGTGAAATACTGTATCAATATTCTCAACTGATTTTTTGGCGACCTCGGAATTAAGTAAGTCACCTTTTATAAACTCAACTGCTTTATTTTGGAGATGATTGGCGATATTGGCCTTTTTTCCAGTAGAAAGATTATCAACTATTCGTACAGCTGCACCACGATTGACTAGTGCATCAACAAGATGTGAACCAATAAATGATGCGCCTCCTGTTACCAATGCTTTTTGTTTTTTCCAGTCCATTTTTTTATAAACTCAGATTGTAGCATGATAGTAAAATTGCGGATAACTTGCAAGAGAAATTATGGTGTCAGGAAATTATTTTGGCGCAGGTTTCAAGCCAGATTTGTTGATGCTCATATAGTGTTTGACTGTATTTTTTAAATTCTCCGTTGAATGTATTATTTTTTTGAATCTCATCATACAGTTTTTTACTTATATCCGAATAGACATCAATCGTTGTTTTGCCTTTTGGAGTAATCAGTTGAATTAATTCAACGAAAGCATCGTTATGTTTGAGAGGTGTGAGTTCAATGTATAGGTCATTAAATAAATCATGTTTGTTGCGGCGATGATCTGTAAGTGGCTTTCCAAAACTCACGTAGTAACCTAAATGATCCGCAATTTTTTTCAGAAACCAGCCGGTCCAGATATCTCCGAAACGGGCGAGTGGCAAATGATTGATAGTTCCTTCCATGAGTACAAAATAAAAGGCGGGAATTAAATCATAAACAAGCGCAGTATTTTGAGTGTTGATTGGCGCAAAGCAGTTTTTAGCCAGCGCGATTTGTTTTTGTTTTAGCCCGGTAATCTTAACGGGTAAGGCGAGTCGCGTGATTGCATCAACGTCAGGTTCGTTGAGCCAAAGTCCGGCATTGACGCCAATATGAATTTTTTTATGTTGT
This sequence comes from Patescibacteria group bacterium, assembly GCA_003524845.1. GTDB lineage: Bacteria > Patescibacteriota > Microgenomatia > UBA10105 > UBA10105 > UBA10118. The sequence continues at coordinate 41,536 of DQGR01000086.1, read as the reverse complement.
TTTGTAAGTACAACTTTTTGGTTGCGTTTGTTATACGGAAAACCGCGAGCGTATATATATTGTTCTCGGTTATTGGTTAACATTGAACATGGGTTAAACCAGCCGTTACTACTTGAAATTACGGGTAATTTTTTGGTTCTTCCGACGATTGCATGTAGTTGATAAAAATCCTGATTGGTGGGGAAACTGTCATCGTCAATACTTATGAGGAATCGACACCCTCTTTGCAGAGCCATCAGAAAACCAACGTTGCGGCGACTATCGTTGTTGTAGGGAATTGTTCGTTTCAGAAGCGGGAATTGTTTCAGCCATTGCTCTTGGGCTTTGATATCAAAGTATTCTACATCAAAACCTTTTTTGTGCAATTCTTCCGTGATTGCAAAAGATTCCTCATTCGGGCTTTTCAAATCCCCGATTATTATAACGCCTATTTCTTTCTCGTGACCGTACTTTTTGAGATTTAACCAGTAGTCATGGATAATCCGAGGTAAATTAATAGTTGTTAGCACTAGATAAGCTTGTTTTTGAGATGATCTCATAAAAAACGATTGTAACAAAAATAAGTTATTTAGCAATGCGGACTTCGTGAAGTTTTTGCGAAGAAAGGCCCCAGTTAGAATTATTCAAAATCGGTGATTGGTCATGATTTAAAATTTGCCGATAGTCATTCACGAGTTGACTTACAGAAATTTTTGGACGTTTTGTGGTTGGGCGGGTATGTTCTAAATGAAAGAGGGAAAAGCTTGAGGGAAAAATATATTGGCGAAGTCCGATTGCGGCTACAGAAAAGCACAAATAACAATCCATGTACGTATTGGTGGGTTTTTCAGGAAATCCACGCAGTTTATTCCACTGGGTCCGATGCATCAGCATAAAATCTCCAGCCACATTTGCATGGACGCGGTCGATCAACTTTCCCTGTTTCCTAATTAAGCGACGCATGAGTACCGCATTTATATAACCGAGTTGCATACGTATGGGAAACGGCAAACTGGTTCTGAGGCGGATGCCGCAGCCTAAAGTATGCAAAGAAAACGCAAAACGTTTGGCGAGTTTAAATTGCTCAGTAATATTAGCGCTATTAAATCCCGAAGGTAACTTATAATCAATTCGGTCAATGCGATAAAATGTATTTTTTTCAAGCTGTCTATTTGCAATAAACTGAATCAGTTTGCCTGGAAATAGAATGTCCGGGTTGGTGACCAATATATATTCCCCCTTGGCTCTTCGTACTCCAGTGTTTTTAGCAATATATTCAAACAGTGGAATGCGATCGGAATTTACAAAGTTTCGGTGTTGTCGCGGAGACACTTCGATTACTCGAATAGGAACAGGAGTAAACGCAAACCATTTTTTTAAGACTGAAGAGATATTTTCACGGGCACGTGGCGGATTCCACTCGACAACTATTATCTCAGCTGAAATAGACCAATTATCGAGTTGATTGAGAAGCGACTTGAAAAATAGTTTGAGCCGGTATTTAAATCTTAATCCGTAATCATCATTGCGACCCGTGACGATAATACTTAGGTAAGGTTTCATGAAGGTGTATCCCAAATATTATCTTTTATCCAGTTTCCCTGTTTATCTTTTCGCCAGACGTGTTTGCTTCTGAATGAGTTGGCAACTTGCCAGAATTCGCTTTCTTTCATACCTACATATTTTAGCCAATAGTATAAATCCTTTGGTATAACAAGGTCGTATTTTTTTATCATCTCTATTCCCTGGTCGCGCGTTAGATATCCGGTACGAATATCTTTGGCGGCATGATCAGACGCACGTCCATAGCCAAACTTTATGTATTTTAAGTAGTCATGTACCCCGTTTTCGTATCGATCGTCAAGATTTGAGAACTTGCGATAGGTGCGGTCAAATGACTTTTTCCTGGGTTGCCAACTATATTTTCGTTGTACCATTTTGGCATGATGATTAGGATCCCATTTAAAAAAGTTACCGATATAAATTCCCCGGACGCCGATCTTAAGGATTTCTTCATCTGTTGGATACTTAGCCCACAGCAGATCTTTTTCCGCCAGTTTTTCCTTCGGGTCGTTTAATAAATCGTGCCATTCAAACCCACGTAATGCATGTTCGTGGCGATTGCGATTGCTGAATTCAACAAAATCTTCAGGCTCATACATCCCAGAAATATCCCAGGCAATTTCTCCCCAGATAATTAGGGGAATATTGAATCTAACGGCAATTTGAATGGGATACGTCATGATGCCGCAGTGCGCATGCCAGTTCATATCTCCCATTTTTCGAAAACATAATCGGTTTAATTTTTTGAGTACCTCAACGCTTGGTCCAAAGACTAGATGATCGGCATCAAATATATGGCGCATCCGATCGCGGTTATAATCACCTTCAGGTAAATAGTTATTTCCATGATACGTTATCAGTAAAGGTTTCAAGCCGTATTTTTTGGCAATTACATGGGTTTGGAAATAACTGTCTTTTCCGCCTGAAACGGGAATCACGCAGTCGTAATTGCCAGTATTCGTTTTAGTATACTGCACAAGAATATCCTCAAATCGTTTTTGCCGCTTTTTCCAAAACTCAGAGGTCAAAGCTTCAAATTTATCAAAAGCCCGGCAACTGGTGCAGATGCCTTCGTCATCAATATAAAGGTTTACGGCGATTTCAGGATAGACACAACGTTTACAATAGCGCATAAATTCAGATTAACATCAGATCCGGAGGCCGTACCGGAAAACTATGTTCGTATAAGTACTTTTTTGCAAGGTATACACTTTGGTCTGAATACTGAAAAATATTTGCCGCCGCTATGGCGTCAACTTTGGTCTTTTCCAAGGCTTCGGCAAAATGTGACCACTCTCCAACTCCGCCGCATGCAATTACCGGAATGGAAACAGCAGAAACCACACTATTTAAGAGTTGTATGTCATAGCCGGTTTTCATGCCATCACGATCTATTGAATTTAATAATAGTTCCCCGGCTCCGGATTTTTCTACCAGTTTTGCCCAGGTTACCGGATCATACTGTGTACGCTTTTGTCCATAATGCGACATTACAGCATACACGTTATCGAATAATTTAACATCAATCGAAATCACAATGCATTGCGAACCGAATTCTTTTGCTGAATTCGTTACGAAGTTGAGGTTTGCCAGTGCGGCAGTATTAATTGCAACTTTGTCTGCGCCTTTTGCCAATCGTTTTTGTATGTCATTGAGTGTTTTAATCCCACCGCCTACCGTAATTGGCATATTGGCCATTTTTGAAACATCGTCCAAAATTTCAAAAATAGTGTGTCGGTTTGGGTGACCCAGATCGTCACGGCGTAGATCATACGAGTTGTCGCGTGATATATCAAGATAGATAAGTTCATCTGCTGCCCATTCGCTGATCCGCTTGACCGAAGTCACCGGATTACCTAAGTTTTGAAAACGGGAAAACTCTTTGCTTTGCACCAGCCAGCCATTTTTTAAAAGTAAAATAGGAATAATTCGTTTCTTTTTCATGTTGAAAGAAAATTAGTGAGTAATAATTTACCCGCCTTCTGACTTTTTTCCGGATGGAACTGAACACCGTAAATATTATCTTTCTGGATAATCGAACAGAAATCAGTACCGTAGTTAGTGGTGGCTATTACCGAATTATTATTAACAGTAGCTAGAACGTATGCAAAACTATGGACAAAATAAAAGTCCGGTTCTCCGGTAAAACCGCGGGTAAACGCTGACTCTTTTTTGAATATACAATTGTTCCAACCAACATGAGGAAGAGGAAGCTCGTCCGTTTCTAATTTATTGATGATGCCGGGAATCCAGTTTAACCCATTATGCTCGCCAAACTCGCGCCCAACCGTGGCCATTACCTGCATTCCTACGCAAATACCTAAAAACGGTTTTTTTTTACCAAATATTTGGTTTTCCAGAATAGACAGAGGAATTAATTTACGAATTTTTTCCATCGCCGCACCAAATGCGCCAACACCGGGTAAAATAAGGTGAGAAGAAGCAATAATGTCTTTTTTTTCGTTTGAGATGTGTACCTGACTTGTGAGTTGACTGATCACATTGTAAACGGAACGGACGTTACCGGATCCGTAATCGAGAATGCAGATTGCTGATTTATTCATGGGATTTAGGTAAGCCGTCTGAAGCCGCTCTGTGCAATCGGGCCACGTAATTTTTTTTCCACGGTATTTGCTTCAATGTTTTTTTTGAGTATTCCGAATGTATCATCAAGCGCAGCTAAATAGTTGTCAATTATTTTTTCCGTATGTGCAAGTGATGCATAAAAAGCCGTAGAGGTAAGAAATCCTTTTTCAAGCATAGTTTGAATCATCAACGTTTTTACGGCCTGAGCGTTTTCATATTCAAAAGAGAAGTGACCAAGAGGGTAAATTCCGGAAATCTGCAGTTTTAATTTATAGGTTAGTTGTAATTGTTTCCATCCATCTTGCACTGTCTGCCCGATCTTTTCCAAATATTTCGGTACCTGTTTAGTTTTATATTTTCTTATCGTGGCAAGCGCAGCCGTGGGGCCAATCCGATCTGTCCAATTAGTGCTACTAATAAATGATTCTTGCGCGTATTCCATAAACCGTTTTTTTCCAATGACGGCAGCCATTGGATACCCATTACTCATTCCTTTCGCAAAAACCGCTATATCTGGATTAATTCCCAGTTTCAGATGTGCTCCGCCAACCGCTAGGCGAAATCCAGAAGTAATTTCATCAAAAATCAAAGGAATTTTCATTTTATTCGTTTGTTCTCGAATAGTTTCAAGAAACTCTGGTTTCGGGGAATGATTTCGAATTGGTTCCATAACTACCGCAGCCAGTTTATTGTGGTATTTTGCAAACAGCCGCTTAAATTCTTCAGTGTTGTTATAGATAAAGGGAATCGCGGTTCCGAGTAACCCTCGAGGTACACCGCGCGGTTTTAAACCTGGTAATAAATGACCATCGAGCGCTGTATCCTCGGCCAGGTTTGCTGCTAAATACCAGTCATGCCAGCCATGGTAACCGCAAAAAAGAATAATATCTTTTTCAGTTGCTGCGCGGGCAATGCGTACTGCAATTGCCATTGCCTCTCCACCACTGCGGGCGTATCTGGCCATTTGCGCCCAAGGATGCAACTTAATTAATAATTCTGCCAGTTCCACCTCTTCAGGAGCGTTGAGTGTGGTTTCATTTCCGAGTTTAATTGCATTTATGACTGCCCGGTTAACATCTCTGTCCTGATATCCTAGAACACAAGCGCCGAGCCCCATGTAGGACAAATCAAAATATTTTTTCCCATCGAGATCCCACACCGTACAACCGTTTGCCTTTGCATAATAAGCGGGCCACAATTCAGGTAAAAACATTTCCGGCCGTTTGGAAAGTAGCTGCGTCCCACCAGGGATAAGTGTTTTGGCCTTTTGGTAAAGTTTTTGTGATTTACCGATTTTAAGTTTATTTGTCATGATGCAGTGAATTTATATATCCGGCGTTACGCGTAATTGAACTATTAATTTTTGAGAGTCGCGGCTCTTTTTGCAATAAATTGATTATAGCATTCATGCCAAACAGAGGATTTTTTGGATACAATTTTTTATAGACTTTTTTAATAAATGTAAAATCCTGGGGTACATCAAGAGTCCAACGCAAGTGGGATAGATTAGTTGAATTTTTAAGATTAGCTAGGGTAAACAGCTCAGGATGATTTCGAAGATAGGGCATTACATGTTCGCGTTCAGAAACAAGCTTTGCCTCACGCCAGGTTTTTTCTAAAGCTGCGAAAGTACAGATTTCAACGTCTTCGCCATCAGGAAACGTTTCCTCTAAAATATTTGTTGCATAATCAGTTTTTCGTTGTTTGTGAAAGTCTATCATTTGCTCAATCAGTTTCGAATCAATGAGCGGACAATCAGAAGTTATACGAATTACATTAGAAATAGTAAATAGTCGGGCAGTTTGATAATAGCGATCAAGCACGTCGTTTATAGATCCACAATAGACGCTGATATGATTACTGGCACACCATTTCACAATCTGCAAATCTAGCTTTTCAACCGTGGTGGCAATAATTATTGTGTCAATTTCTTTTGCAGCCTGAACTCTCCTGACTACATGTTCAAGTATTGTTTTGCCATATATTTTTCGGAGTACTTTCCCTGGTAATCTAGTTGAACCGGTGCGAGCCTGAATAACTGCGGCATAATTATAAGACATGAATTCCTTTCCGCTTAAACATCAATGCGTATTTTAGAATTTTAGCAGCGTGAAAGACATCGTTGTCAGTATTTTTGTTTTTGCGGATACATGCAAAAAAATATTCAAGTTGATGTTTATACATCTGATTCAGATCATAATTCTTGGGTTCAGATAATTCAGTCCAGTTTTTTGTTTTTGAGGAATAGATTTTTATTTTATGTGAAGAGAAATTCCAAACTATTGTGCCCTGTGAACCAATAATTGTACAGGATCGCTCATAAACCCGTTGTAAATAATCAACATGAATAGAGACAAGCGGACCGCCTTTAATTGTCATAAGTAGTTCTGCACAGTCTTCGGTATCAATTTGTAAATTACTGAGTTTTCCGTACATTCCGGTCAGCTTATCAATTTCACCGAACAACCAACAGGCATAATCAAGTTCATGGATAAAGTCCAAAATCGCACCGCCGCCGAATTTTTTTTGAGCCGCATATAACTTACGATAATCTTCATTTGGATGCCACTGAGGCAAATATGAACCGGCTGAGATTCGGGCGCTAAAAATTTGACCAATGACTTTTTTATGAAGTAATGATCTAATTTCAGAAATTGCCCAGTAAAATCGCCAGTTACAAGCTACGAATGTTATTATTTTTTTCATTCTTACTATTTGGTGAAGTTTCCGAATATTTCTTTCGGAATCTGCAAGTGGTTTTTCAATAAACAAATGACATTTATGTTTTGCCGCAATAAGTGCCTGGGGAAGGTGGAGAGAAGTAGGTGTGCAAATAAACGCAATTTCCGGATTTAATTTCCAGATGTTTTTTAACTCAGAACTGATGATTAAGCTCGAAAAGCTTTTTTTTAGATTTTCTAATTTGGTTCGGTTTGGATCATAGGCAATTATTGTCTGATTACCAAACGAATAAATGTTCTTAATATGCCGTTCACCTATTGAGCCGCAGCCGATGACAAGCATTTTCATATCATTTTTTGCGAGCAACTACTAATTGAATTGGTGACCCGTTTAATATGTAGAAAAGGTATGAAATCGGAAAGAAAATTACTGCGAAGCAGAACACCAGTATTGGAACAGTAAATGAACGCTTTTTATTGTAATTTTGTGCAAAAACATTCAGCCGTGGTGAAATGCGATAGAGTGAGCTTTGCGCAAGCCCCACCGGAATATATTCAGGTGCATACAGTTGACGTTGTTGGATCACGGTAAACCCATTCTGGTCAACCAGGCTACGTAATCCCTCCGGGGTGTAATGGAACAGGTGCCGCGGCGGATCCAGATGGAACCAACGGGATCCGAATGGTAAGCGTTCCCATGAAGCGAAATTTGGACATTCAATAATGAGAAACCCGCCTTTTTTAAGCACTGCCGCGCTTTTTTTTAACGCCTGAATTGGATTACCGAGATGTTCAAAGCTTTCCCAAAAGGTTACCAGGTCGTAACTATTTTTTTTCTCGCGCATACCTTCAAGTCCTACATTTTTAACAAGTGGATTACTTGACTTTGCAAACGCCGTTTCAATTCCTACATAATCAAATCGGTTACCCAACTGATAGGCTAAATTACCATCACCGCAGCCAATATCCAGAAGTTTTCCGTTGCTTTTGAGGTTGCGAATCAGGCGTGGCCGTCGATACTGAAGCAAACGATAAATTAAAGATTTAATTTTGCTGTAATAAGTTTTGGGATAAAAAGGTCCAATATTTTTCGGCTGTGGCCAGGTTGAACCCACGGCGCAACTGGTACAGAAGTTAACTAAAAATATTTTTCGACTGACTGCGTCCTGAACCTGGTATTCCTGACGTGTCAACTGTTGTTTGCAAAGAGGGCACGCATGAATTTGCACTTGAGCAAAAGGGCCGGTTGGTTTACCCAAGAATTTAGAAAGAACGTACTGAACCAAAGTTTTGAAAGTGCCAATCGCATATATGGTACTGCGGTACAAATTAGCCGTATGCATGTGCGGGTGATAATCACAGGCAATTTGCACCTCAGCAATTTTAAACCGGAAATATACCGCTTGAACTATTATTTCAAAACTGAATAAATAATCGTCGGAATTTTGTAAAAAAGGAACCGATCGCAACAGTTTTTTACTGTACATCCGAAACCCGGAGTGAAATTCGGAAAGTTCTATTCCCAAAATAAATTGGTCAATATAGGTTAAACCGCGATTTGCAATAAATTTAACCAGGGGCATTTTTCTTTGTAAGGCTTCTTTGGGATGAAGAAAGCGTGAACCAAGCGCAAAATCAAACCCTTCATGTGCCTTTTTGAGAAAGAGCGGTAAATTTACAGGATCATACTGGTTATCAGGATGGTATTCGATAATGATATCTGCGCCGCGTTCTAAAGCCTTGGTCAGACAGACTTTGAGGTTACCACCGTAGCCTAAGTTTAAGGAATTTTGGTAGGTAGGGATACCCAGCTTTTTAGCTACGAGGACTGTAGCATCACTTGATGAGTCATCAACGAGTATTATTTCATCTATGTATTGGTGTGGCAATCGTTCATATGCAGAAGCAAGAGTCTGTGCCGCATTGTGCGCCGGCATCACCACTACAACTTTGGGGTTTTTCATTACACAATTGTAACCTCGGGGACAGGAATAATAAACTTACCACCCTTAGCCGCGTACTTTTTTTCCTTATCCATAATTTCCTTCGCAAAATTCCACGCAAGAATCAAAGTGTAATCAGGCATACGCTTCAAAATCTCCGCTTCAGGGTAAATGCGAATATGCGATCCTGGCATAAAGAGACCCTGTTTATAGGGAGTTGAGTCAACGGCAAAGTCAATGAGCGAGGTGCCGATTTCGCAGTAGTTAAGGAGAATATTGCCCTTGGCTGCTGCACCATAAGCGGCGATGATTTGATTTTTCTTTTTAAGACTTTTCAGTTTAGCCCGCAGTTTGGTACGTAAATTTCTCACACGGGATGCAAATGAATGAAGCGTTTGGGTGCTGTAAAGACCGATTTCTTCCTCTTCTTTAATTAAATTATTTATTTTCGGGGAGGCTTTCGACGATTTTTGTTTTTTGCATAAATATACTCGTAGCGATCCTCCATCAATTGGGGTTCGCTCGACATCAAGAAATTCCAGACCTTCTTGTGTTATAAGCACCTGCAAGGGTTTTATGGAAAAATAAGATAAATGTTCGTGGTAGATCGTGTCAAACTGATTGTTTTCAATCAAATCGCGCAAATAAGGAAATTCACAAATAAAAACGCCGTCATCCTTCAGCATTATTTCAACTGCAGTAAATAAATGATGTAAATCATTGATGTGTGCCACGACATTGGTAGCAGTAATTATCTTTGCCGGTCCTTTACTGCGGCGAATTTTTTTGGCAAGCTCAACTGAAACAAAATCATTTATAGTTTCAATGCCCTTGAGTTCAGCTATTTTAGCCAAATTTGTAGCTGGGTCAATTCCCAAAGTCTTTATGCCGTAGCCTTTAAAGTAAGAAAGTAAACTGCCATCATTACTTCCAATGTCAATTACCAGTGATTCCGGCCCCACTGAAAAGCGCTCTCGGACAGTACTGGCAATTTGTGCAAAATTGTTCATCCGCGTTTTAGAAGTGGAGGGGATATACACGTAGTTACGAAACATAATTTCAGGACTGACGATTTCCATAAGTTGTACCAGGCCGCAACTGGTACAAATCCCGACATTGAGTGGGTACTTTGGTTCATCTTTTTTTAAATCAGCAGATTTCAAAAATCCATTGGGCAAAGGAATTTTTCCGAGCGGAAGAAAACGGGTTAGCTTACTGTTCCCACAAATTCGACATTGTTTTAGTTTATTGATCATAAAAAGAATTATATGGTTACTCGTTGGCTTTGTAAATCATAAGTGATTGGGCATTTGAACCATCTACAAGTTTAAACTCCGGAAATTCTTTGACCAAGGAGTAATTTTCTTTGATTAGTTTCAGCGTTTCCTGGCGCTCATTTTCGTTCTGACCGAAATAATATATAAAAGTATCGGTAAATACAATGAGCTTCGTTTGTTTTTTAGAGATCATTTTTTGGAGCTGGGGAATGGTGGTTAAATGAAATTTGGCAGCAAATAAGTCATCACGAATTGTGAGAGAGCCTTGACCCTCATTCATATTTAGCGGAACCTGACGATTTATATTAGCAACCGCGGGTAAGTAAAAAGTTAGTATTTCATCATTAACTTGCGTTGCTGCCAAAATAAAGTTATTGATATCGATTAACAGATCATAGGGTCGAGTATGTAGATCACTGAGTTGAGTTTTCATGACTTTGAAATGTGGATAATGTAGAAACTGTAGACCGAGAAGCAAAATTACTAAAGTTTTGATGAACTTTGCGTGACCATTGAGTCGAGGGGTATTGAGCAGTCGAGTCAAGAAAAACGCAGCCGCGATTGCCAATAATGGAATCGAAGGGTAGAGATAATATGGATCAGCCGGACGATGAATTAGCGCAGTTGCCAGAAAAAGCAGGCATAAAATAAGTATCACAAATAGCCCGCGCGGAATATTTTTTGCAGCACCTTTTAGATCGCGAATAAATAAACTACTTAAGACAAGTGAAATAAGTACGCCGTATTGTTGAGAGCTGACGCGGAGAAATTCAGCCAGCTGCCCCGCAGCATTTTTAGAAACGTGAGCTACGTACACCAAAATCGATGCGGCAAAGAAAGGCCAAAATAATCCATAGAGTGTGTGTTTCCAGCTGGTAACTAAAAAGGGTGTAAAGATAAGCAAGGAAATGGCCAGCATTCGAATGGTTAAGTCGAATTTTTCTTTAAGTGTTTTTTTCCGCAGGCTAAACATGAACCAAATAATTACCGGTAGCGGCAGCATTTGAGATCGAATAAGTACTGTAATATTGGCCACAATATAGGTGGGAATCTCCAGCCAAAATTTATGGCGAGTAGTAGTTTTTTCGGTAATTAAAAATCCAAGCAGAGTAAACAATATTCCTAAAGTCATCATCTCAGTCGAATAGGGAAAATTTGAAAGATAGGTATAAGTAAACGAACCAAAGGAAAAAAATAATGCAGTCCAGATTAGTGACCGTTTTCCACTAAGTAAGTAACTAATCCTAAGAGTTATAGCAAAAGAAAACAATGAAATTAAAAGTGCGAAATAGCGTTGAGTAATAATAGTGGGGAACAGAAAAATTCGAGATAACCCAAACAAGTAGTCGTTTATTAAACTATTCCAGCCGTTGTAATCAATAAAAGGTCGTAAGCCCTGATAGGCTAAGCGCGTGTTGTAAAGTGCGATGCCTTCGTCTGTTGAGATATATGCATAATTAATAAAAATAATTCGCAATAAAAGATTAAGAAGTGTAATAATAATTAGAACAAACGCAGTATTGCTTAATAAATTAAATATTTTTTTGGAAATTGTTACATGCATTATTAGTGCACTAATTCTAACAAATTGTTGTGAATCTGGATATTGTGTGTTAAATTTGTCGCATGTTTGACTGGAAAAAACAAGTAATTTTGCTTACCGGAGGTACCGGTTCTTTTGGTCAAAAATTTACGGAAGTTATTATAAAAAAACATCCACCTAAAATATTGCGAATTTTCAGTCGAGATGAATTTAAGCAATATGAAATGGAGAAAAAATTCTCACACAGATGCCTTAGGTATTTTATTGGTGATGTGCGTGATAAAGAGCGAGTAGATCGAGCCATGGCTGATGTGACTCTCGTGATCCATGCAGCAGCGATGAAGCAGATTGTGGCTGCAGAATATAATCCTACAGAGGCTATTAAAACCAATGTCCTGGGTACGATGAATATTCTTAATAGTGCTTTGGATAATGGAGTTGAGCGGGTATTCGGGTTGATTACGGATAAAGCAGTCAGTCCAGTAAATCTCTACGGAGCAACGAAACTAACCATGGAAAAGCTTTTGATACAAGGGAATTCCTATCGAGGGCTCGGTAACACACGAATTAGCTGCATACGGTATGGCAATGTGGCTGGAAGTCGCGGGAGTGTAATTCCTCTTTTTAACTTTCAAAGAAAAGGTAAAATTTTAACGATTACGCATCCTGAGATGACACGATTTTGGATTACTTTGGATACGGCGGTTGATTTCGTTATTAAATTTATTGAGAAAATGCAGGGGGGAGAAGTGTTTATACCCAAAATGCCCAGTTTTAAAATTACGGATCTGGCAACTGTCCTTGCCCCTCAAGCGATACATAAACATATCGGTGTCCGACCAGGAGAAAAGTTACATGAAGACCTGATTACTATACATGAAGCACATTATGTTCGAGAATTTTCCAATCATTATGTGGTCGCCCCGGCATTTTCTCTGTGGGAAAAAACCAGTCAAGGAAAATCGGGCGGGAAAAAAGTCCCGGATAATTTTTCATTCAAAAGTAGCACCAATAAAAAATTTCTTACCAAAACCGAACTACGTCAACATTTGAAAGTTATTAATGGCGAAGTGTTATGAGGAAAACGCCTATTTACTTTGCTCATACACTTCAGGAGGCAGAATGGGTTCGTACGAAGATCAGTTTAGAGAATTCTCAGACTTTTAAAATCATTGCCACGAGCTTAGCAACTCAACTTTTCTTTTTTAAAAAAAGAATACTCGCTGATGATGGGAGTGCGTTTCTCTCAAAAAGATTTTATTCCAAAACACTAGAAATACTTATCCGCAAATCACACTACTGGTATAAAAAACTCCGTCCTTATTTCAAATCTATAGTGGTTTCTGAAATATATTTATATGATTTGTTACAAACCCCACTTGAAAGTGCATTTTTATCAGTGTTTTATAGTGAATACCTATTACGTCAGATTCAAGCCAATATTTCTTCACCACACTTCTATATTTCCGCCGCTGTAAATTGGCAGTTGGGTCGGTGGGAGCCAACGCAGTCTACGGTAGCCACTTATATTAAGGATACAATTCCTGAAAATGTAATTCTGTATCAACCCAAGAGGCAAATCAGTTTTCCTTCGCTTAAGCTTGGATTAAACTCGGTGCATACGTTGCTGCAACTACCTGAATATTTACGGCAGATTACCTTGAGAAGTCGAACGAAAAGTGTCTCCAAGGGCAACGTGGATTTTCTGATGTTTTCTTCAGGAGGAGGGCTATATCAGCAGCATCCGGTATTGAAAGGACTGCGTCATCTGAATGGTTTGATCGTTACTGGGTCGTCGTCTGACCTTGATGCGTCGTGGATCCAGACTACCGGTATTCCAGTATATCCGCTTTCTGCATTCTCGACACAGCAGTTACACACTCGGGAAGTACAAGTGGAGCAAGCGTTGCGCGTACTGATCAATCGGCTGCGAATTCATCCCCCACAAGTTGCTCCGAGCTCAAATAAACTGGCACAACTATTGGTTGAAATGACACGATTGGTTTTTTTAGCTAAATACAAGCAGACAGTCAGACAAACTTTGTTAGCTGAACAAGCGTTACGCACCTTAAAACCGAAACTGGTAATCACTACCCATGATCCAGGTCCTTCTGCACTACCATTTGTTCTCAAAGCCAAACAACAAGGTCGAAAAACTTTGGTAGTACTCCATGGTTGGCAGAGTATAAAGTTGGGCGCCGAACATGCAAGTGAACATGCAGCCGTATGGGGAAATTATGTGGCTAACTGGTTTTGCGATGAATTTGGCAAGGCAAAAATGACAATACATCCGGTCGGGTTTCCATTTCTGGAAAGTTTTTTTCCGGGACGGAAAGTACAACCATTGACTGCATTAAAACAGAAAACAAATATTAAGATAGGTTTTATATTGACATTATATCCACCCGCAAACATTGGTGAGTTTCTATTTTTTAAAAATATTTTTTCTGTCATCAATCAAAGAAATTTTAAGGGTACTATTTTGTTGCGGCCGAGAGTTGACCAAAATGTCTCTGAAATTTTTGCTCTAGCGCGATATCTCAACATTCCATTTGCTGTTCCCAATAGTTCTTTGACCGAGTTTATTGGCATGTCGGATGTAATAGTGTGTTGGGATACGACCGCGATATATTGGGTCATGATGCAGGGAAAACCTTTAATTTATACTACTCCACTCTGGAGTGATGGAATGCAGCCAATCAGCAAGTATGGTGCTGCTTGGATTCCGCACAAGGCTGAAGACATATTCAATATCATCGAAAAGCTAAGATACAAAAAGGAGATTGAACATATAGCGCGCGGCCAGCACCGTCTACTGCAACAAGTTATTGGCCTAAGCAAAGTCTCGGCTGCAGTAAGAACACAAAAACTTATCTCAAAATTAATAACCAGCGCTTAAATTAAACAAAACTCATATTTTTTCAACAGTCCGTGGAGTTTTGAGGCGTATTGTTTGACTGAAATTTTACTTCGCAGCCGAGACAGATTGGATAGGCTCTGGTTGTTACTGAGCATAATTGAAATTGCGTTTGCCAGGCGTTTACTGTTCTGGGGTGTAACTAAGGCAATACTTGAAAATTCTATTAGGTTATACGCGCTGGTGATGCCAACGACGTTGCTGGCAATAATTTTTTTCCCCATCGCCATTGCGGTCAAAAGTACTGAGTGGCCCTGCGGCTTATTGGTTTTCTTCATAGGCAGGACTATTAGTTTTGCCTGGGTAAAGAGTTGCCGTAACTCCTGCATTGACCGATCTGTGAGGATCGTAACGTTATCAGGAACACGCAAGTTATTTAGCAAATCGGGCGTACATACGACAGTCACCCGCCACGGTTTATTTCTTACGGCTGCGAAAAGCGTCTGATAGTCACGGTACGGATCACGTCCCACTGATAGAATATCAATTGAAGGCTTAGTTTTTTGAGCCGGCATAAAATACTTGGTATCAATTCCATCAGCCAAAAATTCCACCGGTCGGCCAAGAAAATGAGACAATATTTCTTGTTCTTTTTTCGAAGAACAAATCAATAACTCGATACTATTCAGATTTTTTTTAATAAAATTCTTCATCCATTTACTTTTGGTTTGTTCAATAGCATTAGTCAAATTGCTCGAAACGATGATTACCTTATTTTTTATTAATCCTATTCGTTTTAGCCAGGCAATCGGCAAACCAGCACTATCCTGGGTGCAAAACAGGATATCCGCATTTTTGTAGAGTGGATATAAGATGAGTGCTTGATGTAAACGAAATCCTAGCGGATAGGCGAGTAAACGCATGTGCAGTTGCTCTAAAGGTTGGAGAAGCGGGCGCAGTAAGTTTAAGGGATGATATGCAAGATCAGAGAAATTAACCTCAAACCCGAGTTGTTGCAGTTGCGGTAAGCCATATAAAAAAGTACTCGGTTCAATCCCAGACTTAAAATCATGCAAAAGTTTTTTTCGTGGAGTGAGGTAGAAATAGAAAATCTTTTTCGCAGTTTTGGTCATGTGAGATAATACCTTTTGTATGGGTTTTAACTTTACACAAAAAATTCTAACTGTCTGCATTTTAGCACTCTTTGCTTTTATTACATTGCCGCGTGAGTACTACACCGAAGACCTGGTAATTCATATTCCAGTACTCACCATGCGCGTCGATGCAAGTTCTTTTTCGTCTGATTATTTCAGGCAGTTCCATTTAGCGGATTTAAATCCCAGCATTTATTATCCGGTTTTAGAAATGTTTTATTCCATATTTTCGGGATATGCCCCTATAATTTTTGACGTGCTTCGCTTTTTCTATTTATTAAATTTATTTTTAGTTTTATTATTGTTAAGCCGGCAATTACAAATCCCATTTTTTGTCTACGTTATTTTTACTCTACTATTAACCAGTCACATCCAGATTGGCGGTTCAGGAATTTCTATAATCGAAAGTGAGTTTATTTCCCGAGGTGTCGGATTAGTACTCGTATTGTATTCATATTACTTTTGGTTAACAAAAAAATATAAAACTGCGCTGTTGGTTTTTACCGGCGCGATTGCAATGCATGGAATGACCGCGTTTTTTGCCGTCTGGATTGGTTTCATTGGGCTACTGTATAAATACAGAAATAAATTAGGGCTTGTTGGAATACTGATTATTATTTCCAACGGCATTGCTCTATGGATATTTGCGTCTCCAGTAGATCCCGCTTGGCTGTCAGTGCTTAGAATACGTAATTCATACGCATTTATTGACAGTTGGTCAACAAAAGCCTGGATTAATCTCGGTCTTATTTTAGCTCCCGGTTTACTTCATTTATTTATGGTTAAAGCAAAGTCGAAATGGCGCTCAATGATCGTGCCGGTTTATGTAAGTGCACTTTTGCTTCTGATTGTCCAATTTTTCTTTACCACAATTAAGCCAATTTATCCGGCCATTGTTTTACAACTCGGTCGGATCTGGTTGTTCCCGGCATTGGTTTCTTTACTTGCCCTGGCCCATCTCATTACACTTTTTTCAAAGCGATTTAATAAAATATTTGTGGTCATTGGTGTTGGAATATTCGTACTCCTTGTAAACAACCGACAGCAGATTAAAGCGCAAACTGCGCAGCTTAAACCCTGGTTTGATGTTCAAGCGTGGGCGCGAAATAACACGAACCAGCGCTGCATTTTTCTCGTGCCCTTTTTTTCAAAAGGTTTCCGCGTC
The DNA here is from genome assembly GCA_003524845.1 of Patescibacteria group bacterium. Classification (GTDB taxonomy): domain Bacteria; phylum Patescibacteriota; class Microgenomatia; order UBA10105; family UBA10105; genus UBA10118. The sequence continues at coordinate 24,788 of DQGR01000086.1, read as the reverse complement.
GAATCAAAGCGCAGTATAATTGGTGAATACAAAGACGGAACACTCAGTTTTTATAGTCGGGATTTTGCATTGGAATGGGTAAAACGGTTTAAGATGTTACAAAATTGGGAAGAGCTTAATTCAAAGGCCCTGATCGAACTCGCCAATTTATATCATTTCGATTATTTCGTTCTTGCTAAGGAGAAAAATTTTACTGCTTTTCCGATTCGTTATTCCAATGATGCATATGTTATTCAGAGTATTACTGATACGTCAGAATGCGAACAAGACTTATGAATATCTGTTTTTTCGGTTCATATCAGAAAACTTACTCGAGAAATAAAATTCTCCTTGACGGATTATTAAAGAATAACGTTAAAGTAATACATTGTAACTCGCACTACGGATTCTTTTTTCAGCGCTACTGGGAGTTAGCGGATTTTTTTTGGCGAAACAAGCAGGCTATAGATGTAATTTACGTGGCATTTCCGGGACAATTAGACATGCCGCTTGGTTGGGCATTAGGCAAACTTTTCAGGAAACCAGTGGTTCTTGACATGTATTATTCAATGTATGACACGTTCGTTTTTGACCGCAAAACTTTTACCCCAAAAAGTTTCCGTGGCCGGGCGTATTATTACATAGACAAATTAGCAGCCACACTTGCGGATCATATCATCACTGACACCCATTCGCACGCAAGCCATTTCAGTAAACTGTTCAAAATTCCTAAAGAAAAATTTACCCGGATTTTTGTTGGAGGTGATGATGCGGTTTTTCGGCCAAATACAAGAAAACATGATCGAAAAAATCTCATTGTTGAATTTCATGGCATGTTTTCCCGGGCGCAGGGAGCAGAGTATTTTATAGAGGCAGCGAAATTACTCGAATGGGAACGTAATCTCAAATTTTTGCTTATTGGAGACTCTACTCATTATTTACTGCCTAAAGAAAAACTAGCTGAATTGCAACCGAAAAATTTAACATATTTGGGTGAAGTGTCTCTTTCTCGTTTGGCGCAATTGGTGGCCGCTGCTGATATTTGCGTTGGACATTTTGGTAGTATAGTTAAAGCCAAAAATGCAATTTCAAACAAAACTTTTCACGCGATTTTTTCAGCTAAGCCGATTATTGTTATGGACAGTCAGGCAAATCGCGAATTATTTGTCAATGGAGTTTCAGCTCTGTTTGTGCGACCGGGTGACGCGCGTGATTTAGCGCAGAAAATACGATTGTTATCAAAATCCCAGAAGTTACGGAGAAAACTTGTTGACAATGCCAGCAAATTATTGCCGATGCTTACAAATGAATATCTTGCATCGCAACTAATTCAGGTATTTTTTAGCTTAAAATGAAAAAATTTCAGTCGGTCTGGACTATGCCATAAAGGACAGTTCCGTCTGGCGCTGAAATTGAATTGATAAAAAAAGCTGATGGAATTTCATCAGGAGTTCCAATAAATAATGTCTGTTTAAGGTAACGATCGCGTTCCCAGTTTATTGTTCGGAACTCATAGTTACCAAAAGCACTGTAACCGATATATGGATGCTTTTTATTAAAGACTGACTGAATCCATGCAGGCGACTTTTGGCCATAATATAAAACATAAATATAACCTTGTTTTATCTGGTCAGTAATCACAATTTTTTGCACCTGTGATTCATGGGAGAGCGAAAATTTTGCTGCTTCTTTGGCTCCATACTCCCACTTTTTATAAAAAAGCTGCGGCGAAACGTTGAAGTATTGAATTAAAAAGTTAGATAGACCTAAAATGTAGACCGAAACAAGAACGACTAATAAGTTCAAGTTTTTTTTTAACATAATTTGCAAAACTGAGAAGAAGCCAATGCTGGCAAATAGTAGCAAAGGGGGCAAAATAAACAAAATGCGTCCGGCATTAACCGGACCCGTAGTTAAAGCACCGGCAGAAAGACCAATAATTATCCATCCCAGTAGAAATAAACGAAGTTTTGACTTGAGATTCCATATTCCCAGGCTGATTAAACCGAAATCTAAAACATAAAGAAACCCGTTGTTTTTAACGTTAAAATACCGTGAACTGGATGTATCCCAGAACCAGGAAACGGGATTTAGCTGATTTATAAAACTGACCGCAAAGCGCCGTGGAATGGTCACGAGTAAATTTTCATCCGGTTGTTCACGAATAAAAATATTAATCCCGCCAAAACGAGTGTCCCCGAGCGGTTTGCTAATCCGATGTAAAGCTATGGGTGTAATTACTGCAATGAAAATAAAAAAAGCCAGTAGCAAGATTGGTCTAAAGCGGTTTAATATTTTTCTAAATGTTACAAGCAGAAGCAATAGTAAAACCGGCGTAGTAAATGAAGGAGTGTGATATGCATACACTGAAAGCCCAAAGAGAAAAGCGCTTAGTAAAAGTAAACCTGGTTTCTGTTTTTCCAAAAAATGTAGAAAAATAATCATTGCAATCATTTGAATTAATAAGGCTAAACTGGCGTCATGGCCAATGCGAGACACCTGAATGTGCCAGGGAGAAATTGCCATTAACAGTGTAAACAGCAAGCAAATGCGCGAATTAAGCAAACCATACAGACGACACAGTTTTAGACAGAAAACATAAGCCACGAACACGGTTAAAACACCAGTGAGAGTCGAAAGGGAGCGAATTGCAAACTCAGTCGGACCAAAGAATGCAATAGCAGGAACCGTGAGATAAAAAATCAGCGGGGAAATATCGGCGCGAAAAGTTAACGGAAATTTTTCTCCATATTCGCCCGCGCCGCTGGTTAGCAAAGTCCAGGCATTATAGCCGACGCCTATTTCATCACCATGTAATGACGGCGGTACGGATGTAAGCTGAAAAAAGCGAAAAAAAAATGCCAGCAAGAGAATGGCTACCAGTACTTTGCTACTTCTCATATGGAGAACCGTTCCCGCAGTGCGCTCAGCGTATAGGTATAGAGCATGACCAGAAATCGAGACTTACTGATCCCGTAAGTTCTGTTTTTGTAAAAAACTGGTATTTCGATGACCGAATATTTTTTTCGCTTGGCCCGGTAGATTAAACGTATAAAGTAGTCGCCAAATCCGTAAAAAATTTTATTGGTACCAAGTTGTTTCAAGTTTCGGGTTTTCATCAGAAAAAACCCGCTCAAATTATCATGAACACCGTGTTGTAAAATTCCCCGCAAAAATAAATTAAACAGAAAGCTCAACCAGTATCTGAAGCGGTTTTGCATGCCTCCTGCGCTCACGTAACGAGAACCAATGACCAGCTGATGCGTATTTCGGTATTTCCACATTTTGGTTAAGACTTCGGGATCGTGATTAAAATCCGTATCCATTACGGCAATATAATTAGTCGTTGCAGCCTTTATACCGGTAAGAATTGCAGTGGCAAGACCTTTTTCATAGAGACGGACTATGAGTTCAAGTTTGCGGTTATTAGAATACCTTCGTCTGATAGTGGCGGCAGTTCCATCAAGACTATTGTCGTCGACGACTACGACTTGAGTTGGAATAGCGTAGTTGGTTCTGAGATCGAGGATTTTTTGAATTAATTTATTAATGTTACCCCGTTCATTGTAAGTGGGTAGTATAACGGTAAGCGTGTCTTTAAATTGAGTACTCATATAAACTCCATATATGATCGTACATGACAAAATCTTTTTTCCACACGCCTCCGGTTTTCTGATAAAACTGGTTTGCGGCTTTATGTTTATGTGCTGCCCCGACTATAAAATTCCCAATACCTGCATTTCGGTATTCCTTTTTCAGGGCTTTTAATAATTGAGTGCCATAGCCTTTCCTACGGACTTTTGTATCCACAGTAAGCACTAGAAGTTCTGCTGGGATGTTGCTGGGTTTACGTGAACTATAGACCAGGGTTTGCCATAAAAAGAGGAGATGAGTAGGTTGAGAAATTATTTTATACACTACCAGGGGAATAAGTTTTAAAAACAATTTTAAATAAATTCCACTAAGTAATTTTTGAGTATTGGTTGCGCCAACAATTACGCCTTTAAGTTCGCCGTTTTTGAATAAACCAAGGGGGATAGAATAGGGTGATTGAATCATGCCTTCATGAATAAGTCTTAAGAACTGATTGCCGAAGCTGGGCAGAAAATCATCAGGCATGCCCTGCATGTGTAGATAAGCGCTTGATTCCATATCATCACCATTCAAACGGGTAATCATATTTTCGAGAATTGTTTAATTTTACGCACAATAAATTTTATTTTTTATCAGTTAAACTCAGTGAGCTGGGCAAACTCAATTCTGTTTTGATACTTGTTATGGGGTTACAGAAGATCGGAATTTGTTTTCTTGGTTCGAAGAGAAACGCGCCTGCACTGATTAATATTCTAATGATGACCCCCCTTTTTTCTAAAAATAATATTTTCCTCACGGTTGAAACTTTGGGTACGGCTCTTCTCAATTTTAAAACCATGCTTCTGCATATATTTAATAATGTCCTGCTTAGAAAATTGATTTTCATACAAAGGATCTTTGTTTATACATACCTCCACCTGTATTTTTTGACACAACTTTATATATTTTCCCAAGGATTTTACAATTTTAAAATCTTCTCCTTGCGCGTCTATTATTAAAAAGTCTATATGCCCAATTTTATTATCAGTAATAAATTTATCTAAGCGTATGACGTCTACTGTCACTTTATCGATCATATGAAATCCTTCCTTACCTAAATTATCTTCCCAAACGTCGTTGACGCGTTTATTAAATTTGTTTAACGAAGAGCAGGCATCATAGTTGGAGATGTGAAATTTCGCCTGCCCGTTAAAATCTGAAACAGCTTTATTTATTGCAATCATGTTTCCCTGCTTGAACTTCGTGATTTTATTGACAAGCTGTTTATATCCTAAAGGGCTTGGTTCAAACATGTACAATCGGTCATTATTCCAACTACACTCACGAAGTAAATTGTTATCACCCCTGTGGGAACCAACTTCAATAATTATTCTCGGTTGACTTTTTTTATTAAAAAGTAATATCCGTTTCAAATCCACTAATAAACGTCCCATGGTTATATATAACTGAGATTTCAACGTTGAGCCGATAGGGATCAAAATTTGTCGCATCTTGCTTTAAATTTATAATACCATACTTCAAATACATGCAAATACCATTTGTTTTTCTTCTTTTCCGATAACTGGTACGGTTACCGGAATGAATTTCATAATCTATGTTGTTTATACCAGTTAATAAATTTATGCATGCCCTGTTCAAAAGATACCTGCGGTATCCACTGAAGTATTTTTTTGGCCTTTTGTATATCGGCGTATGTAATTATACTTTCTCCGGGATTGGCAGGTTTAATTATTCGATTGATTTTATGATTTGCTTTTTGCTCAACCAGTTGAACAAGTTTAGATAATGGAATGGGGGAAGAATTACCGATGTTAATTATTTCTGAAGTGTGTTTGTATTTAATAGCATTTTCAAATGCACGAACGACATCTTCAATAAAAGTGTAGTCACGGGCACTGGTGCCATCCCCAAATTGTGAAATTTCCCTTCCGGAAAACGCTGCTTCGGTAAATAAGTAAGGCGCCATGTCTGGTCTACCATTTGGTCCGTACACTGAAAATAATCGCAGTATCGTGACCGGTAAGTTACTTTTTTTTGCATATTGCAGTAGAATTTTTTCACCTTCAAGTTTAGTTTTGGCATACGGTGACATCGGTTTAAGTTTTTGCGACTCACGAAAAGGAACCTCTTGCGTTGAGCCATAAACACTACTTGAGGAAGCAAAAATAAATGACTGGACGTAGTGTTTGGAAGCGATTCGTGCAAGTGTTTCGGTACCCAAAATATTAACTTTATTGTACCGGTTTGGAAACTTAAATGAAGTTCTGACTCCGGTAAGCGCAGCCAAATGCACGACAGACTGAGGAGTAAACTTGGAAAATAAACTATTTATTACTTTTTCGTCTCGGATATCTGTTTCAAAAAATACAAAATTTGGATATTTTTTAAGGCGTTTGAGGTTTGCTTTCTTGTAAAGTGGATTATAAAAATCAGTAAAAATATCAACGCCGATAACAGTTGACTTTGTCGCACTAAGTATTCGTTCAGCTAAAGATGAGCCAATAAATCCGGCAACTCCGGTAATTAAAATTCGCAAATTCATAACTTTTACACTGGATGTTGTTTGAGTATAACATGAGTTTAAACCGTTCTTGCTAATAAAAATGCTGATCGAGTGATACGCTATAATTAGATCTGTTTATGCGGTTACGCTGGGTTATCGGAATTGGAATATTGACAATATTAATACACTTACTTCCTTATCTAATATATGGCGAAAATGTTTACGTGGCGATTAACGATAATTTAGACGGCTCTTTTTTTCAGTATGTTGTACTTGCACAAAGTAAAAAAATCTTTAACGGATTAGATGATTATTTACCTCAGGTAATGAATGGTTTACCACGCAATGTATTGCCGAGTGAGTTAAATTTAACTACCCAACTATTTGCTCTGTTTCCAGCCTTCCCTGCTTACGTTATCAATCAATTTTTTATTCGGCTCGTGGCCTTTGTAGGCATGTTTCTGCTACTCCGATTACTTTTTAGTAAGCAAACAAACCAGGTAATTATTCTCTTTGTCACCGCGTCGTTTGCCAGTTTGCCTTTTTTGACTTTTGGCGGTTCCAGTATTGCAACGCAACCACTTGCCACCTATGCCTTGATTATCATCAGTCGTCATAGAGGTAAGCTTTGGCATTGGTTGTTACTCGTATTAATTCCCTTTTTCAGTAGTCTGCCGCTTGCTTACACTTTTTTTATTTTTGCCGCTTGTGGATTTTTTATTTACGATGCCTGGTTAAACACAAAATACAATTGGCGATTACTTATCGGAATAAGTATTTTATTTTTAGGATTTATTCTCGTTGAGTACCGAATGTTTTACAATACCTTTTTTAATCCCAATTATGTATCTCATCGAAGTCAGTTTACATATGAAGCAACTTCCTTCATTAAGTCTTTAGAAGAAACCTGGGTAATATTTTTTTATAGTCAGTATCATACCAATAGTGCACATACACCATTTATTTCAATTTCCCTGTCTCTTGCTTTATTAAAGGCAACAAATAAGCAGCGGCGGAAAATAGTGATAATGGGATTATGCATAAGTATTATTGCATTGATTTACGGGTTTCGTCATTATTCATTAACGCTTTTATTACAGCAAAAAATTGGACTTCTACAAATATTTGATACTAGTAGATTTTATTGGTTATTGCCACTTATTTGGTATATCGTTTTTGCATACAGCCTGATTGTTATTGTGCGCATTCCGCGATGGGGAAGAAAAATAGCAGTATTTTTAATTGCTGCGCAATTATTATTTCTGTTTTATAAACATGAGCATTGGGTTGGGCAGAGGACTCATCAAATCACCTATCGTAATTTTTTTGCTGTCCAGTTATTATCAGAGATAAAAGAATATATTGGCAAACCACTTAATTCATATCGGGTAGTAAGTGTTGGTTTGCATCCGTCAATTTCAGCTTACAATGGTTTTTACACGTTGGATTTTTATCTGGGAGATTATCCGCTTTGGTATAAACACGCATTCAGGGAAATTATTGCACCGCAGCTTACGGAGGACGAAGAGCTTAGGAAAAAGTTTGATAATTGGGGAAGTCGGTGTTATATTCTGCTAACAGATTTACCATTGACGCCACGAACTAAAGAATTTTATCAGGATTATACTATTAATAATTTTCCTATTTCTACAACAGCGCTAAAACAATTAGGTGCAACTTATATTTTTTCTGCCGCAAAGATTGCCAATCCTGAAAATAAATCACTTGAATTACTGAATACATTTAGTCACGAAAATAGCCACTGGACGATTTACTTATATCTTTTGAAATGAGCAAGCTTATGAATTATGAAAAAAATTCTGTGACAGGTAAAAAAATTCGTCAGCTTATACTTGATTTATCATTTCAATCCCACGAGGGACACATCGGTTCCGCTCTTTCAGTGAGCGATATTATCGCTGTAATTTTTGGAGAAATTTTGCATATTTCCAATATCAGGAGTAAAAATCGTGACCGTTTTATCCTGTCAAAAGGTCATGCCGCGCTTGCTCTCTACTGCGCGCTGTATCTTAAGGGTTTAATGAATAAACGGACTCTCGAAACATATTGTAGCGATGGAAGTTTATTGGGCGTACATCCTGAAGCAGCCCTTACCGGAATAGAATTTTCGACCGGGTCACTTGGACAAGGATTGTCGTTTGGCGTAGGCACGGCCCTTGCGGCTGATCTTCTAAACAAATCCTATCACACTTATGTTTTGGTAAGTGACGCAGAGTGTAATGAGGGTTCTATTTGGGAAGCAGTGATGTTTGCAGCCCACAACCGTTTGTCAAATCTTACCGTTATTGTTGATCTGAATGGTCAGCAGGCATTTGGGTATACGCGAGATGTTTTGCAACTCAAAAAATTAAGTGAAAAATTCAAAATTTTTGGGTGGAATGCATTCGATGTTAATGGACACGATGAAAAAAAACTTGCCACAATGCTGCGGCGCAAAACCAGTAAACCCAAAGTGATAATTGCCCATACTACTTTTGGTAAGGGTGTTTCTTTTATGGAAAGTCAAATTAAATGGCACTATCAACCATTAGGCGAGCAAGAATACTCAATAGCGGTTAAAGAACTCAAATAAATGGTATGCGCAAAGTTTTTATTCAGACGCTAATTGAGTTAGCCAAACGAGATGAGCGGATTGTTCTGTTAACCGGTGATTTGGGTTATACAGTAATTGAACCGTTTCAAAAATCATTTCCTGGTAGGTTTTTTAATGTTGGCGTTGCAGAACAAAATCTTATTGGTATTGCTACGGGTTTAGCCGCAAATGATTTCATTCCATTTGTCTATTCAATTGCTACTTTTGTGACGCTAAGACCGTATGAGTTTATTCGGAACGGACCAGTATTGCATAATTTACCGGTACGGATTGTCGGTGTGGGTGGGGGATTTGAGTATGGCAAATCCGGAAAGACACATCATGCAATTGAAGATATTGGCTTGATGAGGTTACAGCGAGGAATGAATATTTTTGTTCCCGCTGACAGCTCGCAAACAAAAACGATCCTTGAGGAAACATGGGATATTTCCGGACCCACGTATTACCGGATCGGAAAACAGGAACAGACACTTGGAGTTTTGCAGGGTAAATTCAAGGTCGGGACGTTACAAATTATTAAAAAGGGTACAGATATTGGAATTTTTGTCTGTGGCAGTCTTAGCCTTTTGGCAGAACAAGTATTTCAAAAAATGAATGCAGTCGGAATTTCCACTTTGCTTGCTGTGGTGGCCAGTATCTCTCCACCTCCTAAAGAATTAAAACGTGTAATTTCTAGTTTTTCTTTAGTTGCTACTATTGAATCCCATCAGATTACCGGAGGTTTAGGATCTTTGGTTTCCGAAACTATTGTCGAAAATGGTTTGAAGACCAGACTTTTAAGGTTTGGCATTTCGCAGCCACTAGATTCCATAACTGGCTCAGAAGAATATTTGCTAAATAAATATCATTTAAATGAGAAATTCATTGTGAGCCGATTGGTTAAAATATGGAAGAAAAAAATCTAAATCAATCTCTACACAAAAAAATTAGCGCCGTGATTGCTTGCTATTTAGATGGGCAAGCCATTCCTTTTATGTATGAGCGCCTGCGAACTGTATTGAGAAAAATACCGGTGCCCTACGAAATAATTTTTGTTAATGACGCCAGTCCGGACGAAACAAAGACTGTTTTAAAAAAGATTACAACTAAAGACAAACGAGTCGTTGCTATCCATCACACCCGTAATTTTGGCTCGCAAAATGCTTTTTCAAGCGGCATGCGGATTGCGACCGGTGATGCAGTAGTTTTACTGGATGGAGATTTGCAGGATCCACCGGAACTGATTGCCGAATTTTACCGGAAATGGAGAGAGGGATATGAAGTAGTTTACGGTGTGCGAGTGAAACGCGACGCCACGCTGTTTTTACAAATAGCCTACAAACTTTTTTATAGAATTTTTAGGTCTACCTCATACGTTTCCATCCCGCTTGATGCGGGCGATTTTTCTTTACTAGATCGTAAAGTGGTTAGTGCATTAAACAGTATGCCAGAAAATAATCGTTACTTGCGAGGCCTACGGACTTGGGTTGGATTTAAGCAAACTGGTATTCCTTACCGACGACCTGAACGAGCATTTGGGACGACGACGAATTCTTTATTTAAAAACTTAGGTTGGGCCCGCAAAGCAATTTTTTCTTTTTCATACGCTCCGCTTGACTTCATTACTGTTTTGGCTTTTCTTTCGGTACTAATATCGATTATATATATTATTTTACAAATTCTGCTCCGCATATTTCGCCCCGAACTTGTGCCGAGTGGTTTCAGTACGGTCATTATTTTAATTCTCTTTATTGGTGGTGTACAATTGCTGTGCTTAAGCATCATCGGTTCATATATTGCCCATATTTATGATGAGGTGAAGCGACGACCGCCATTCATTGTGGAGAGCATTTGGAATGATCCACGTAAACCAAAGTTACGTAAATTATCCTGATCTACCGTCAGTTATTTAAGTGAAAGTTATGGCAAATCCGGTTATTTTTAATCCGCTTACTGATACTAATGATCAGTTGCGAGCAAAATTCTGGGATACGTATGCCAAAGATTTTACTTCGATCCGTGATGCTCTAAGTAGTTATTCTTATTTTAAAGGTGAACTGCGGTTGTGCCGAAATTATTTGACACCAAAAAATCGCCAGGGAAAACTGCTTAAGCTGGATTTATGGAATGAGGTACACCACACTCCGCTTATCGAATCAATCTGGAAAAATTATGAGGCCGTGTATGCGGTAGATATCGCGCCGTCACTCGTTACCCGGGCGGCAAAAATACTGCAAGCAAAAAAAATTCCCGTTAAAACGAAAATTGGCGATATTCGTAAACTTCCATATGCAAGTAATTACTTTGATTATGTGTATACTATGGGAACTATCGAACATATCCCACGGCCGATTGATGCAATGCGGGAGATTTTTCGAGTGCTTAAGCCAGGAGGTAGAGCAGTTATTGGAGTACCAAATAAATATGAGTGGTTTGGTAAATCAATCATCCTGGATATTCTGGCAGATACCGGATTTAAAGAGGATGGGCGGGAACTAAGTTTCGGGTGGAGACAGTTGCGCAGTGAATTGCAGACCTGTGGTTTCATTATTGTAGCCGAAACAGGTACCTATTTTATGCCGTGGTTTATCCGCCTCATCGACTGGTATTTGTACCAAAAATCTACACATCTTAAATATGTCATGGTTCTTCCGATCTGGATGAGCGACCTAATAAGTGAAGTTGCATTCTTTCGCAAGCATGGGAGTTTGCTGGCAGCAGTTGTAGAAAAGCCCTATGGAAAAAAGACCGGCAAAAACTGAAGCATTAAAACTAATTAAACAATTTGGTAGTCCGTTGTTTGTGGTATACGCTGCAACAATTGCCGAAAATATTCGCAAATACCGAAAGGCATTCAACTCGTTTGCAGGCGGTTTTTCTCTCTGTTATTCGGTAAAAACCAATTCCAGCCCTGGCTTGTTGTCTGTTTTCCGAAAACATAAAGTATTGGCGGAAGTTTGTTCCCTTACCGATTTAACCGCCGCATTTAAAGCTGGATTTACCGGAGAGCAAATAATTTTTGACGGATTAGTCAAAACAGAAGAGGAATTACAACTTGCAATCAAACATGACATTTCTTTAATCAACGTAGAATCATTACATGAGGCGCAAAAACTGGCGGCTGTTGCAGATAAGCTAAAACGAAAAGTTAAAGTTGGAATTCGTCTCAGTTCCCCCTCGTCCAGAGTTGGATTAAAGTCGCTTCTGGGTATTTCTTACGATCGGTTTGGCGTCAGCCGCCATTCTGGTGCGGCTAAGGAAGTCGCAGAATTTATTCTCAGTTGTAAGTATTTGCAGTTGGTTGGTCTGCATTGTCACACCGGTTCAAATCAAAAATCTGCACGCAGTTATCTGACTGGAATTGATGAACTTGTTACCTTTGCCGCCTTTTTACGTGATGAATACGATGTTACAATTTCCGTTATCAACCTTGGCGGCGGTTTTGGGCTGCCCCGGATTACTGCCTATACTGTACCAGACTTAGCCGCGAATGCAGTGAAGCATTTGTTTGGAAGCTCTGTTGAACATGAACACACACCGATGCCATTTACCGATATGGTAACTACAATAATGAACTATTTACAGGAAAAATTAGTTGAGAATAAATTACCGCTTCCAATACTGATGCTTGAGCCAGGTCGGAGTCTGATCGGGAACACCTGCCATTTATTGACTACCATTGTCGAGACCAAGAAAACGGATCACAATAACTGGATGATTATTGATGCGGGTACCAACCTGATGCCGGTACTCACGGTTTATTCAGAATTTCACGACATTGTGGTTTTTTCAGACAGTCGAAAAAAACAGGCAACTTCCTTGGCAGGACCGCTTTTATATTCCTCCGATACCATTGTCAAAAACAGAATGCTAACCGAAGGACAAATTGGCGATGTAGTTATGATCTGTGACGTCGGCGCCTATTTTAACTGTCAGGCCAATCAGTTTCTCTATCCACGGGCAGCAACAGTTCTCATCGACCAGAAACCGCGTTTAATGCAACGGCGCGAAACTGTCGATGATTTGTTTAACCGTGACATCATATGAGTAGGTTAATTGTTGCGGTTACCGGTGCAAATGGATATATCGGCAGTCATTTGGTAGCCAGCTTGCAAAAAAAATTTACAGTTTACGCGCTGGTGCGTCCCCGAAGTAATATCAGCAGTTTGCAAAAAATAGCCTGTAAAATTATTCAGCTTGATTATAATTCACCGAGCAAGTTGCGAAAAGCGCTTTACCAGGTAACTATTCTGTATCATCTGGCGGGCGCTCTGCCTAATCAGCCGATTTCTGATGCAGATTATTTTTCAGCCAATGCGGATCTGGTACAGAAAATCATGCAGTCAGCCCGAAGAGTTAAAACTATCCGGCAGTTTATTCATGCGAGTACGGCGTTTGTCTGTTGGAATAAAGAGCTGTACGCAAACGAGCAAACTGCGGCGCAACCAGAAACTATCTACGAACGATCAAAATACAGAGGTGAACAATATGCGTTAGAAATGATGGGTAAGGTTCCATTTCAAATTACGATTGTCCGACCGGGATTTGTTTATGGAACTGGAAACAAGGGCTTGTTGGTAGTTTCAAAGTTAGTAAAATACGGGGTTACCGGTATTTTTGGTGCGGGAAATCACTTGTTTGAGCTGATTCATATTAGTGACGTAGTCCGTTTTCTGGTGCTAATTTCTGGAAATCCGAAAGCTGCTAATCAAGTGTTTCTGGTTTCTGAAAAACATCCCCAGACGTTTAAACACCTCATTTCGGAATTAGCTGCATTGCTTCACGTACCTACACCGCACTTTTTTTTACCCGAGACAATCGGCAAAATATTTTTTGCTGGTTTAGTACAGACAAATAAAATACTTCCCATGCCCATCACTTTTTCCGACCAGACTTATAAAATGCTCTATTGCGATCGGGCCTTTACAACAGCTAAAGCGGAATCAATGCTCGGATTTATCGCGCGCAAGCCAGTGAAAGTCGGTTTGCAGGAAGTAATCCAGGATTATGAACAGCAAGGTTGGATCTAATTCGAACCAGTCAAAAAAAAGCAATCGAAAAAAAGTGCTAATTACCGGAGCTACAGGATTTATCGGTGCCAATCTGTGCCGGGCATTGTTAAAACAAAATCATGAGGTGTATGCGTTGATTCGGCCTAACTCAAATATTTGGCGCATCGAAGAGATAAAATCGCGTTTGCGCAGAGTTGAAATTTCTTTATTAGATACAGAAAAACTAATTCTTGAACTTAGCACGGTTAAACCTGAATGGATTTTTCACTGCGCCGCTCATGGCGCTTATTCCTGGCAAACAGATGTTGAGCAAATGATTGCGACTAATGTTGCCGCCACCGTGAATTTGCTCACGGCTGCGAGTAAAGTTGGGTTTGAGAGTTTTGTCTATACCGGGTCTTCATCCGAATATGGTTTTGCTAAGGGGAGTCCAAATGAAAATGACCGACTGCAACCGAATAGTAGTTATGCGGTGACCAAAGCTGCTGCTACCCATTTCTGCCAACTGTTTGCACAGCAATACCAACTTAACATTGCGACAGTCCGTTTGTATTCTGTATATGGACCATATGAGCAACCAGGACGACTGATGCCGACGCTGTTATTGTCATTAAAGAACAGCAGATGGCCAGCGCTGGTATCACCTGAAGTTGCTCACGATTTTATTTATATTGATGATGTCTGCAATGCTTGTATTCATTTGGCAGGACACCAGCTTGGAGAAGGGGAAGTTTATAATCTTGGCACTGGGAAACAAACCACTATGAAACAATTAGTGAATCTTTGCCAATCGCTTTTTCCAATTACGACCAAGCCTGAATGGTCGAGTATGCCGAATCGTTTCTGGGACAGTAGTAACTGGGTCGCCAATGTAGATAAGATTAAACACACACACAACTGGCAACCCAAGAAATCGCTGAGTGATGGACTGCAGAGTTACATGAGTTGGTTTAGTGCTAATCCGCAATTGGAAGATTTTTATAAGCAGTCGTTGCAAGCTCACCAAAAATGAAGTCAAATGAGAGTCTGCTGTAATTATTTTTTGAAGTAAGACAGGAGTTTGAGTACGGCCTTGATTACATCATTTACGTCTGCTTTTGTCAGAGCGGGGGAGAGGGGTAATGAAATGACTCTTTCGCCAACAAATTCGCTGTTGGGAAAATCTCCTGTCTTATATCCGTACGTTTCCCGATAAAATTTATGTAAATGTAATGGCGTAAAATGAATTCCGGAGCCGATACCCTCCTGGCGCAACGCTTCGATAAATTGATTCCGGGTTATTTTCAGTTTTTCAATTTGCAATAACAATGCATAGAGATGCCGGGCATGCACAGTATTTTTTTCTTCAAGTGCTGGAGTAGTCAGTAGCGGATCATTGTGAAATACTGATTCATACATACCCCAATAATTATTACGCAACTTCAAGTTATCGTTAACATTGGTTAGTTGGTGGATACCAAAAGAGGCAACCAGATCCATCATGTTATATTTATATCCTGGATAAATGGTTTCATATGGTTTAAATCCTTCTGCAGAATAGCGTTTCCAGGCATCTTTGGAAATGCCATGCAGACTGCGGATTCTTGCTTCTTCAGCCCATTTATCATTTGCAGTCGTCAGCATGCCACCCTCACCAGTCATAATATTTTTTGTCACATAAAAGGAAAAAGCCGTAAAGTCTGAAATGGTGCCAATCTTTTTATTTTTATATATAGCCTCGGCCGCATGCGCCGCATCCTCAACTATATACAAGTTATATTTCCGGGCAATTTTATTAATCGCGTCCATATTGCAGGGACGTCCGTGCAAATGGACGGGGATAATGGCCCGGGTTTTATTAGTAACTTTTGCTTCTATTTGTTGCGGATCTATGTTCCAGGTCAAAGGATCAATGTCAGCAAACACTGGAATCGCATGGTGATGCACGATCACATTTGCCGTAGAAGAGAACGTAAGTGGCGTAGTGATAACCTCATCTCCATCTTTAATTCCTAAAACATCAAGTGCAAGATGCAGGCCGGCGGTACAGGAATTAAGTGCAATGGCGTGTTTAGCGCCGATATATTTCTTAAAATCCTCTTCAAACTGTTTTGTTTTTGGACCGGTACCGAGCCAGCCACTTTTGATAGTTTTAAGCACCTCAATAATTTCTGCTTTAGTAATTTTTGGCTTACCAAATACAAGGAAACGTTTACGAACCGGTTTTCCACCTGCAACTGCGGGTTTGATCATAATTCAAAATTATATCATTGTTTGTTCCGAATCTTTTTTTGCATATAATACAGTCAGGGAATAATGAAATTATATTTACGATTAGATAAGTATTTCTGGATACTCATACTTCTACCGCTCATTTTTTTCTTTTCATCACTGTTTGTTTATTTTGCCCAGGATGACTTTTTTCTCTTACACATTAGTCAAGTCACAAACTTGAATGATCTGATTACTCTGTTTATTCCCCATCCGGAAGTTGTTTGGTACCGGCCATTATCTTCACAAATTTTCTTTTTTATCAGTCAATCTTTGTTTGGCTTGCGGCCATTTTTGTATCACCTTATGGTAATGGCAACTCATCTAATTACCACAGTTATCTTTTTCAATCTTCTCTTGCGACTCACAAAAAATCGTCAACTTTCATTTATAACTGCCGGATTCTATTCGATCAATCAAATCCATACGGTTTCCATCTCCTGGCTCGCGACTTATTCATTTATTCTTGGCCCTTTATGTTTAACCGCATATATCTACTACTTATATACTAAGCAATATTTGAAGGCTGACGTAAGTTTCTTAGCCGGAGTTTTAACTACGGAATTATTTATAGTTTTTACTCCGCTCGCGTTATTTTATGATTTACTGTACCGCCAGCCATTTGATTGGTGGAGATATACCAAGTTTATGCTTATAAGCCTAGTGGTAATTATATTACGATTGGTGCTGTTTCCGACCCAATTGTCTTCTTCGTTATATACATTTTCAGAAACCAGTTTTTTGCAAATGATTAAATTTTATATGCTGCGGCTGGCAGGAATGCCATTACTTTTTGACACACTAACACCGTTACTTAAGCTACTGATCGTTATAGAGGTTATGGTTATAACTGGTCTATTGTTGATCGGAGTATATAGCTGTATACGCAATCACATTTTCCTACCACGCTGGATACACCTATTTTTACTTACAGGTGGAGCGGGAAGTATTCCCTTTTTATTATTACCAGAGCATGTAGCTCCCTACTATGTGTCGTTTACTTTGATTGGAGTAGCGCCAATTATTATCTGGTTTATCCTGCAGGTGGTACCATTCGTAAACAGTAAACAATGGTTAGTTATCTGCAGTTTATTTTTAATCGGTAACATAGTCGGTGTTTACTGGACATATCAGACACACTGGATATTCAGGAGGGCCGCGCTTGCACACAACTTAATTGTTGAGAAAGAGTTTGAACAAGTAGTTGGTAGTGAAGAGTACATTTCATTAGGGGCGGGTGCAGCGGCTCAAGTTTTTAAGGATGAACATTAAATTTAAGACCATCTGGATCTTATTTTTTTTGATATTAATAGTAAAGCAATTGGCGTGGATTGCCTTTATTCCGCTGTGGCAATTCCCTGATGAACAGGCCCACTTTGCACAAGTTCAAAATTTAGTCGAGGCAAGTTCGAAAACTGGCGAAGAGCGAGCCACCACTTCACGCGAAATCTATGAAAGTGAAGTCATCTTGGGCACCGACCGCAACGATCTGGGGAATAACAACTATACGTATCATCCCGAGTTTAATATAGAATACACGGATACAACTGAAGGTAAGTTCGAGTCAGTTATAAAAAGTTTCCCGAACGAATATCGATCCGATCGGGTAATTCGTGAAGCAACCGGATATCCGCCGCTTTACTATCAGCTAGATAGTCTTTTATACCGACTGGTTTACAATTCGGATCTCATTAACCGAGTTTTTTTTGCACGACTCATTAATATTTTTCTGTTCGGGTTTTTTACAATCGTTATCTACCGTATCGGATTAGAATTATTTAACAGTAAATATTTTTCTTTATTATTCACCGTGATGGTAACTTTTCACCCTATGCTTTCATATATTTCTTGTGGAGTAAATAGCGATAATCTATTTAATTTACTTTTTGCGGTTGGGATATTATTAAGCCTACGTCTTTTAAACCGCGGCTGGCAAGTATCTACAGTATTACTTATGTTTATTATTCTGTTTTTGATAATGAAGACTAAACCTCACGGAGTGCTGCTGGCGTTACTCTATTTATTTCCAGTTTGTTATTTACTGATTAAAGGTCGCCGCGCGTGGATAAAATATGTTCTAGTTTTTAGTGTGCTACTTTTTTTTGCATTCGGATCACCACTTAGGAGTTTGATTCAGGGAGAACAATTTTTACCTGAAATTGGCCCGCTGCAAGATATGCCACCACTCTCATTTGATGGATTTTTTGCTCACCTGAGACAGAAAATAGTATTGAGCTACCGGCTGATTTTACCCTGGTACTGGGGCGTATTTCGCTGGCTGAGCCTAACCTATCCGCGGGCAGTACATCGAATTATCAATTTGGTTATCTTATTTGGTGGAATCGGTTTGCTGCTAGCAATCCACAACGTCATTTGTTTCCGCGCTAAAAGCATGCTCAAATCAAAACTGTTTTTTTTCCTGATCTATGCGAGCGCTATTTACTTTTTTATCTTAACCAGTTATGACTATTTGTTTACGCAAACCTATGGGTTTTCTTTTGGATTTCAAGGCCGGTATTTTTTCCCGGTGATTAGCGCGCATATGGCGTTACTCTTAATTGGAATCAAGACGCTATTTTCTACCTTTAAAATTTCTATGAAATTTCTCAAGTGCCTTGGACTGGCAATGATTGGTTTACACTTCTATGCTCATTATTTTGTGAGTGCTTCATATTATGCCGCTGTGACACTGGGGCAGTCGTTTCGTTTTGCCAGTCAGTACAAGCCATTATTTTTCAAATCGCCGTATCTGGAAATTATCAGTATTTTATTGCTTATACTTTATGGTCTATTTAGCTATAAGTTTTTGCAAGTTCGATATGACAAAGAAAATTGAATTATCAGTTATTCTTCCCTGTTATAACGAAGCCGAGCATTTTTTGAAAAGCAGTCAAAAAATTCTTGATGTCTTGAAGAGAAGCAAAATCGCCTTTGAGCTCATCTTTGTTGAAGATGCAAGTCAGGATAATACGCCTGAGCTAATTACTCAATTTATGCGAAGAGAGAAAAATAAACAGGTACGTGCCTTGTTCCACGCAAAAAACTTAGGTCGCGGAAGAAGCGTAACCGATGGAATTGGAAGCGCTCGGGGTCGGTTCGCGGGGTTTATAGATATTGATTGTGAAGTTAGTCCGAGCTATATTCCTCAGTTTCTAGTGCAGCTTAAAAGCGGGAAAGATATTGTATGCGCTGAACGGCGCTATCAAACAACTGCTGGTGGTTTAGTGCGTACACTTGCAAGTAAACTGTATCAACAGCTGGTTAAACTAGTTTTAGTTACCAACTTATCTGACACCGAAGCAGGGTATAAATTTTTTAACCGTAAACGCATTTTTCCAGTTTTGTCAAAGGTTCGTGATACCGGCTGGTTTTGGGATACGGAAATTATGGTGAGTAGCGAACGAGCTGGTTTAAAAATTGCCTTTTTCCCGGTACAATTTAATCGTCGGATGGACAAAACTTCAACCGTGCGTCTCATCCCGGATACTCTGAATTATTTTATAAAATTATTTGCTTTCCGGTTGAGTTTAACAGGGAAAAGTTTAGCAAAAAAAGCATGAATATATTTGCGCAATTTCGTAATATGATGCTGCCAGTAAAGGAAATGAATTTGGCACTCCCCCGCCAGGGACGAGTTTATGAAGTTGGTTGTGGTAGGGGAACGCTTGCGCACGCACTTGCAGAATTTGAAAATAAACGGAAGGTGATTGGCATTGACATTGACAGGCGAAAAATCCAGACGGCTCAATCTGCGTTTAAAATATCCAATTTGCAATTTGTAGAAGCTAATGCCTTTGTTTTCAAATATCAAAGCTGCAATGGCGTAATTTTCTCAGACTTTTTACACCATATTCCGTATTCACAGCAAATTGTGTTGCTCAAACGACTGCACCATTTTTTAAAACAAAAGGGAGTGTTGGTGATTAAGGAAATTGATCTCGACGATGGAATCAGAATGTGGCTCAGTCGCATCTGGGATTACCTTCTCTATCCAAAGGATCGGATTTATTACCGGTCTAAAGCAGACTGGATTCGGCTGGTTGAAACTTTGGGATTTTCCGTCTCCTGTGAACGAAAGGTCCGCTGGTTTCCGGGCTCCACTTTACTTTATATATGTCAATAAAATTAAAAAAAATAGTAAGGCAGAAACATTTTTATCTGCTGCTTATTTTATTAATTAGCGCCGTGTTCCTTCGCATCTGGCGATTACCCGACTTGTTTCACTTTACTTATGATGAGGAAATCATCGCGTTCGTCGGTAAGCGCATATTTATTAATCACCACCTACCTCTAATTGGTGGAGTGACGCCAATGCACGTACATCTCGCGCCTTATTTTTACTGGTTTTCTGCCCTTTGGTTAGGGCTTTCAAATTTACAACCAATTGGGTGGGGTGTGGTTGCGGCCGGAATTTCGGCATGCACTTTAATTGCACTTTTTATTACTGGAGAAAAATTATTCAATCGCCGGATCGGGGTAATCGCGGCAGGTTTCTATGCCTTTTCATTCTCGCAAAACGTATTTGACCGGCATTATTGGGGGCTTTCCTTTAACGGATTGTTTGGTCTACTGACCATTCTGTCTTTGCACGAATTATTGCGTGGTAAATGGAAATACGGCATTCTACTCGCAGTTGTTTTTTTTGCTGCTTTTCATAGTGATCCTTCAACTTTGATTTTATATCTACTTGTATTTACGGTAATGGTGATTACCCGTATTTGGCCGCAGGCATTTTCGGTAGCCAAAGCACAACAAAGATTGATAGTTAAAGCCGGTTTGATGGCCAGTGCCGTATTTTTAGTTTCCCTGATCCCGCTCGTCGTATTTGATCTCAGGCATAATTTCAGTAACTCCAAAGGGATACTTTTGTACCTTGAGGAAATTCAGAGCGGAAAACAGGGAAATTTACCCACCCGTCCATTGGCAACGATGTTTTTTTTGCCCCAGGTACTGAGCCGGGCGTTCTTTCCCTTTGGCAATAATAATCTTGCCACTCTGTATTCCTATTGTTCGCAGTATGCACGTGGAAAGTTAAACACAGTGCCGGTGCCTGTTGTTATCGCAGTGACTATTCTTATTGGTATTGCCTTTTATCAAGGCGGATTACTTAAAGCGAAACGCCCTTCATACTTACTGCTTTTAGTGCTTTTTGGGATTACTCTGTTTGGGATTATTACTTACGGTATTGTGTTTCGCGGAGATTTATTTGATCACTATGTTGTCACACTTTTGCCGCCATTTTATTTATTAAGCGCTACGCTTATTGATCGGTACTGGCGTAATAGGTTTCTAGTTTTTGGGTTGTTACTTTTTTTTATTGGCGCCAACTTACTACAACTTTTATCAGCCCAACATTGGTTTGGATATAAAGACAAAATACAGACAGTTCAATGGATAGTTAGCGAAAGCGGGCAGACAGATTTTTCACTTGACGTGATCGGGGATTGTTTCCGTTATAACGGATACAGGTATTTATTTTACCTCGCCGGAAAAGAGCCGGTAAAATCTTATGTTGATGCGAATTTTACTTATCTGTACGATCAACCGCCTGCAGAAAATTATCCGTCACTACTATTTGTCATCGTAAATCAGGATTCGTATGATTCAGCGGCTTTTCATGCAGAATATCAAAATTTTCAGGCAGCTGCTTCTAAACGCCTACTCATTGGTAACATTGAAGTACTTAAAATTGATAATCAAGACCTTAAATTCACAGGAAAATTTTAATTAATTTGAGATTATATGACGAAAATCACCGTGCACATGATAGTCAAAAACGAAGAGCAGTGGATCTGGTACGCTTTGAGTTCGGTGATCCATTACGTTGAACAGATCTTGATTTATGACACCGGTTCAAAAGACCGGACACTTGAAATTATTAAAACATTTAATCATCCGAAAATTAAAGTTAAAACTAAACGAATCACAAACCCACAGGAAATTGCGGAACTCCGCAATGAACAAATTAAGAATACTAAAACTAACTGGTTTATGTTGCTTGATGGAGATGAAATCTGGCCACACAAAACCATTCAAGAACTGGTTAAAACCTTGGCAACTGTCAGCTCTGCTGCCGCTGCAATTGTGGTGAAAGCTCGTGTACCGGTAGGAGATCTATACCACTATCAGCCGGAAAATGCAGGTAAGTATAATCTATTGGGTAAAACCGGACACTTTAACATTCGCATCTATCGCCGACTGCCCGAGTATCAGTGGGTAGGTAAGTATCCTTGGGAAGCATTTCAGAATCAGCAAAAGCTAAAAATTCAAGATGAAGCTAATAAATTGCTGCTGTTAAAAAACGAATACTGGCACATGACTCATTTGCACCGGTCTTCGGTGGATACGCATCGAAAACGCAAATTGGAAATCGGTATAACTGAAAAAACGGATTTGCCGGAAGTGTTTTTTGCAGATCGCCCGGCAACTATAAANNTTTGTGATGTGGGCAAAATATCTTTCGACTCATTCAGTCACCGATGTTTTTGAATTTCTTCCTGAGGGATATACTCCGTATCCGCCGCTCTATTATTACGTGCTTATGTTATTAGGTCACCTGATCAGTCTTCTGAACCTCTGGGACAATACGTGGTTGACCTACCTGATTATTCGAACGCCTGTATTCCTCGCTGATATTGGTGTTTGTTTACTGNNTCGGTTTGGGGACAAATTGATTCGGTAGTTACCTTACTCGGACTTTTAAGCATCGCGTTTTTTATCAGTCACCGTTATTTTAGGGCGATACTAATTTACACTCTGGGAGTACTGACAAAACTGCAAATTCTGGCTTTGCTGCCGATTATTGGTTTTTTAAGTCTTGTCTCTGGGTCAGGGCGCAGGTTATTTAAATATGCATTAATTCTTGTTCCTGTCGTTGCAGCTCCGTTTGTACCAATAGTTCTATCCAAAGGTATTAAGTGGACCTGGGACTATTTTTTTACCATACCCAATTGGTATGCGTACACGTCGGTGTATACCTATAATCTTTGGGCTCCGTTTGGATTCATTGTATCTGACAACACCAAACTATTAAATGTCATAGAGTATAAATATATCGGTATACTGTTGTTTTGGTTCGTCGCGCTGTTAATTTTACAGCCGCTGTTTATTAAAAAAAACCGGACTCCTCTAGTACTCCTCTTTGCCGCATTTTTATTGTGGTATGATTTTTCGTTTTTTGCCACCCGTATCCACAGCCGCTATCTAATCTACAGTTTTGGATTTTTCGCGCCGTTTGTCACAAGATTTCCATTGACTGGACTGCTGCTTTCATTTTTAATGGTACTCAACTTATTACTGCCGCTTCAAGTTGACGTACTTCGGCCAGTAACTGAATTTCTTAATAAACCCGCTGTCATCATTCTTTTCGTCATATTTGCGTTTGGACTGTTCATTATTAGTTTTAAGAGGTATCGTCAACTGGTTAATCACCATGCATGAATTACTAATTCGCTTAAGTTTTCTTTTTAAAAGAATTGAAACTCAAATATTTCTGGGCTGGATTTTGGCAGTCCATTTATTTGTAATTTTAATGCTGCCATCACTTCCGGCAGCCACTGAAAAACTGTCTCAGTATTCGCTGTCACAACGATTTATCAAAGTTTGGGTGACGAGCGCCGATACATTCCACTATATGAATGTGGCGCAAAAAGGGTACGGTGAGGTAAGTGCGGTTTTTTTTCCATTGTGGCCACTTCTCGTGCGTTTAACCGGGGTAAATGATATAGTCGCGATTTTACTGGCGTCTGGTTTGGCACTGGGATTTTTGTTTTTATTTGTGCGACTTATTAAATCATGGCACATAGACATACCAACAGAAAAAGTTATTTTAATTTTTGCAGCTTTTCCTTTCAGCTTTGTGTTGCTTGCTCCGATGTCAGAGCCTTTGTATTTGGTATTGGTAGCGTTGACTATTCTGTTTACCGAAAAAAAGAATTATCCACTTGCAGCTGTTTGTGCCGCACTTGCAAGCGCGACGCGAATGATCGGAATTATTCTGGTTTTATATATTTTACTTAAATTATGGTCTGAAAGAAAATCACTTATTAAGCGGTTTTGGTGGAGTATTCCAGTTTCGGGCTTGGGACTCGCAGTATATAGTCTGTACTTAAAAATTGCCTACGGCGATTTCTTGCTCTTTTATAGACAGGAACAGGATTGGAATCGGAGTCTAAGTTCGGCTTCCGTCCAAAAGTCGGCTACTGAAATTATTACCACTCTTGGGCAAATTGGGGGCGCCTATAAACCACCGCCCATAGTGCTTTTGCATCTGGGAGCGGTATTACTTGGTGCGTGGTTACTATTTAAAGCTCGCAAACTGCTTAATTTCCCGCTCTTAAGTTACTGCTTTTTATCACTGTTCATTCCTTTGATGTCAGGCACATTTCTGGGAATGCCGCGGTATTTATTGTCTGCTTTTCCGCTATTTATTCCGTTGACTCAATTCTTAGTTAAACACCGCTTTCTCTTCTATATGTATTTACTATTAAGCGTAATGTTGCAAGGATATTTACTGATTCGTTTCCTGAACTATGAAATGGTTGCTTAAGCTGTTACGAAATCCGCTGCTTTTAACATTACTTGTTGTTCATATAACAATTTTATTGTGTATCCGCTTTACAGCTTGGCCGGAAATGCTCATATATCCCTATTTGCTTGAGCGCGGCTTTGCCTTTTACGGGGAGATAGTGCAGCCGTATATGCCGCTTTTACCCTATGTGTTGCATTTTATCTTTGGATTATTCGGTACCTCAGTTGCCGTGCTTCATTATTTTACGATTGCGGTTATCGTTACGATTGATTTACTGCTGCTAGGTATCGTGCAAACGCATTTCAAAGTGCTCAGACCGCAGACGGT